>SIBB01000215.1 GCA_009695395.1 Pedosphaera sp.
CAAGGCCTCGTGGGCCATTGACTGGGTCGCGCGCAAGGAGTTCGACTTCACCTGCAAGGAAGTTGCCGAGGGCCGCGAGCTTTCGACCGTGAAGGGTGTTTCCTACAAAGACAGCGAAGGGAAAATCAAACACAACCCCGAGCGCGAGATGATTACCGACATGGATTCGCTCCCGTGGGTGGCCGACGTCTACAAGCGCGACCTCGAAATCGAAAAGTATTTCATCGGCTACCTCCAGCACCCCTACGTCTCGATGTATACCGGCCGCGGCTGCCCGGCGCAGTGCACCTTCTGCCTCTGGCCGCAGACCATCGGCGGGCACAAATATCGCGTCCGCAGCGCGCAGAACGTCGCCGACGAGATGGCTTACATGAAGAAGATCTTCCCGCAGGTGCGCGAGTTCTTCTTCGATGACGACACCTTTACCGCCAACCTCCCGCGCGCCCGCGAAATCGCCAAGAAGCTCGGCCCGCTCGGCGTGGATTGGTCCTGCAACAGCCGCGCGAACCTCGACTATGACACGATCAAAAGTCTCAAGGACAACGGCCTCCGCCTCTTCCTCGTCGGTTACGAGAGCGGCAATGACGACACCCTCACCCGAATCAAAAAGGGCGTCACCACCGCCGAGATGCGCCGCTTCACAAAGGACTGCCACAAGGCCGGCGTCGTCATCCACGGCACCTTCATCCTCGGCCTGCCCGTCGAGACGAAGGAAACCATCGAGCAGACCATCAACTTCGCGAAGGAGCTGGACGTCTTCAGCATGCAAGTCTCGCTCGCCGCACCGTATCCCGGCACGGAGTTGTTCGAGCAGGCCAAGCTTAACGGCTGGTTCGTGAAGAAGGACAAGACCGACCTCGTGGAAGGCGACGGCCTCCAGCAGTCCACGCTCGAATACCCCGGCCTCTCGAAGGAGCAGATCTTCGAAGACGTGGAGCGCTTCTACCGTGCTTACTACCTCCGCCCGAAACCGATTCTCCGCATCATCAAGACCATGCTCGAGGACAAGGACGTCTGCGTCCGCCGACTGCGCGAAGGCTACGAGTTCTTCAAGAGCATGGCCGCTCGCCGCAGCGACTTGGCGGCGGCCAAAGCAGCAGCGTAAGCTGCTGCCACCCGTGCCGGCGATTTGCAGTCGCCGCTATTAAGGCTTCGAAGCTCAAGACGGCTACTTCAGGCCAGAATCTCCCTTGCCACGTTCCCATGCACATCCGTCAGCCGGAAGTCCCGGCCCGCGTAGCGGAAGGTGAGCCGCTCGTGGTCCACGCCGAGCAAGTGCAGCAACGTCGCGTGCAGGTCGTGAATGTGCATCCGGTTCTCCACCGCCTTGAAGCCGAAGCTGTCCGTCTCGCCGTAGCTCATGCCGCCCTTCGCGCCGCCGCCGGCCAGGAACATGCAGAAGCCGTGCGGGTTGTGGTCGCGACCGTTGCCGTTCTCGCTCACCGGCGTGCGCCCGAACTCGCCGCCCCACACGACCAGCGTGTCTTCCAGCAGGCCGCGTTGCTTCAAGTCGCCCAGCAGCGCCGCGATGGGCTGGTCGATGTCCTTGCCCAGCGTGCGCGTCGCGGGGTCGTGATTCGAGTGCGTGTCCCACGGCTGGCTGTTGCCGTAATAGACTTGGATGAAGCGCACGCCGCGCTCCGCCAATCGCCGCGCCATGAGGCAGCCGTTGGCGAAGTGGCCCTTGCCGTAAGTCTCGCGCGTCGCCGCCGATTCGCGCGTGATGTCGAAGGCATCCGTCGCCGCGAACTGCATCCGGTAGGCCGTCTCCATCGCCTCGATGCGACCCTGCAACGCTGCGTCCGCACCGCCGCGTGCGGCGAGGTGCTCGCGGTTCATCTCAGCCAGCAGGTCGAGTTGCTTGCGCTGCGCGTCCGGCGCGGTGCGCGGATTGTGCAGCCACGGAATCATCGCCTTGGGGTCGAGGTTCGAGTGGTTGATGTAGCTGCCGCCGTGCTGTGACGGCAGGAACGCGCTCGTCCACAAAATCGAAAACCGCACGGGTCGGCCGGGGCAGAGCACGACGTAGCTCGGGAGGTTTTCGTTCTCCGTGCCGAGGCCGTAGCTGCACCACGAACCCATCGCCGGCACGCGCGGCGTCATCGTGCCGTTGTTCATCAGGAGCAGCGCGGGGCCGTGGTTCGGATTGTCCGTGTGAACGCTGCGCAGCACGCAGAGGTCGTCCGCGAACTGCGCGGTGAGCGGCAGCAAATCGCTGACGGGCAGCCCTGACTTGCCGTGGTTCGAGAACTTGAACGGCACCGGCAGCAGGCCGCCCGTGGGCCGCTCCGTGCGCAAGTCCGCGCCCTCGGGCCGCTGGCCGGCGAACTTGGTCAGGTCCGGCTTGGGGTCGAAGAAGTCCGGTCCGAACGGGCCGCCGTTCATGAACAGGTGGATGACCCGCTTGGCGCGAGGCCGGAAGTGCGGCAACGCCCGCAAGGGCGACGCGGCACTCGGCAACGCCGACGCCACGCCCGGCAGCGACGCCAGCAAGCCCAGCGTGCCCAAGCCCCCACCAAAGCGGGCAATGGCGTCGCGGCGGGAGAGGGGGAGGTTCATGGTTTGAATGGCGTCGGCAGCAAGGTGCAAAGCCGACGTTAGCATTTCAAGCCAAACGTCAGGGGCAAAGCAACAACCACCTCGCGGGTGGCGAGGAAGCGGGTGGCCTGGGTGACGCCGGCGTTCAACGCGGGGCCGGCTTCCCTTTCCAGGCTCGACCGCGAAGCACTGGCGCGCGAACTTCACGGACAGGTGCGGCAACTCCGCTTCGAACTGCCGCCCGTTCGCGCATGAAAGTCATTGTCACCTGCGGGCCGAGCTTCGAGCCAATTGACGAGGTTCGCCGTCTCACGAACTTCTCTACCGGCGAACTCGGGGCGCTGCTCGCCGAGCAGCTCGGCGCCGCCGGCCACGAGGTCTTCTGCCTCAAAGGCAGCGGCGCGACTCACCCCGGTCCCGCACCCGGCCCGGGCTGCCTCGTCCGCCGCTTCGACACAAACGACGACTTGCTCGCGTTGCTCCGCGAGATCAGTTCCGCGCACGGCATCGGGGCCGTCTTCCACGTCGCTGCGCTGTGCGACTACCGCGTTGCCACCGTGCGCGACGACGCGGGCAACGCGTGTCAGTCCCCGAAGATTGCGAGTCGCAGCGGGGCGCTCACGCTCCAATTGGAGCCGGCGACGAAGGTGATTAACGAACTGCGCCCGCTCTTCCCGCGCAGCTTGCTCGTGGGTTGGAAATACGAGCTGGCCGGCACACGCGACGAGGCGCTGGCCAAGGCTCGCGGACAACTCATTGAGGCTCGAACGGACCTGTGCGTGCTGAACGGTCGCGCCGCCGGGGATGGATTTTCTGTTTGTGGCGCCGGTGACGCGGTGAGCCAGTGGCCGACGAAGACCGCGCTCTGTGGGGAGCTGGTCCGGCTCCTCCCGGGCTGAGCTGCGCATCACCGGCCGAACAGCAGAATCATCCCGCCCACCACGACGCGATACCAGCCGAACACGACGAACGTGTGCGTCTGAATGAAGCGCAGCAACCATCGCACGGCAAGGAAAGCGGTGACCGCCGAGGCCAGCGTGCCGAGACCCAGCGCGAGCCAGTCCACTGGCACGGCCTGGGCGTTCTTCATCGCCTTCATCGTCTCGTAAGCACCGGCGGCCAGCAGCGTCGGGACGCCAAGCAGGAAGGAGAACTCCGTCGCGGCGGGCCGGCTCAAACCCAATGCGAGCGCGGCGAGTATCGTTGTGCCGGAGCGGGACGCGCCGGGGAACGCAGCGGCGACGAGCTGCCCGGCACCGATGGCGAGCGCGACGGTCCAGGTGATTTCACTCACGGAGGGTTTGTCTTTGAGCCAGCGTTCCAGCAGGAGGAAGAGGACGCCGCCAACGAGTGTGGCCCACGCGATGGGCGCGACTTCCTTGGGCAGCTTCAGTCCGGCCTTCTTCAGCAGCAGACCGCCGACAGCGGTGAGCACGAAGGCTGCGCCGAGCTTGAGAAGGTAGTCGCGCGTGGCCGGCTCCGTGAAGCGCGTGGCGAGCTGCTTCACGCGCTTGGAGAAGACCGCGAGGACGGCGATGACCGCGCCTGACTGGATGCCGACGTTGAAGATGTCGGACCGGAGGAAGCTGGACTCGGGCAGCTTGAGCCAGTGCTCGGCGAGCAGCAGATGGCCGGTGGAGGAGATGGGGAGAAACTCCGTGATGCCCTCGATGACACCCAGGAGAATTGCCGCGAGCCAGTCTTGCACGCGACGGTTAGACGCGAAAAGACGCGAGGTGACAAGTGCTTGTTTGCCCGCGGATCACCCCACTTTTAGCAGTGGGACTAGGTGCGCCGCGTTCTTGAGCGGGCTGACGAGTGCGAGGCGGAGGCGGTCGGACCGGAAAATGTCCCGCGCCACTGCACGGACTTGCGCAGGTGTGACAGCAGCCAGCCGCTCGCGGGTGTGAGCGACGGGGAAGAGCTTTCCGTGACCGATGAGCTGCTCGCCCAGCCACGCCATGTGCGGCTCGGTGCCCTCGATCGCGAGATCGAACTGGCCGATGACGTAGTCGCGTGCACGGCGGACTTCCGATGCGGGCGGCACCTTTTCTGTAAGTCGGCGCAACTCGGCGGTGATGAGGCGGAGCACTTGCTCGAGCTTGTCGTCGTCCACGCCGGCGTAGATGGACAAGTCGCCGCAATCGGCAAACGAACTCACGGAGCTGTGGATGTCGTAGGCGATGCCACGGTCCTCGCGGAGGCTTTGGAACAGGCGCGAGCTCATGCACTCGCCGAGCAGCGCATTGAGCAAACGCAGGGGGAAGCGGCGCTCATCATGGCGCGAGACGGCGCGGATGCCGAGCGCGAGTTGGGTCTGCTCGGTGGCCTTCGTGTGCAAGCGGACGCGCGGCAGCGAGGCAGGCAGGACGGCTGCCTCACTGACCGGCTCACACATCGGTCGCGGACCGGTGGGGAAGTGTTTGGCGAAGGGGGTGACCGCACGGATCAGTTCCGCATGGGTGAGTTTCCCCGCCGCGACGATGACGGTGTTGGTGGCGACGTAGTTGGCGCTGAAGAACTCCCGCAGACGGGAGCGGTTCAATCCATCGAGCGACTCGGGTGTGCCCTCGATGGAGCGGCCCAACGGGTGCCCCGGCCAGAGAGATTCGTTCAAAAGATCCTGCACGAGGTGCTGTGGCTGGTCGCGGTAGCTGGCACGCTCCTCTTTGATGACCGCGCGCTCCTTCGCGATTTCGGCTGGCGCGAAACGCGACGCGAGAAACATGTCCATCAGCACGTCCAGCAGCGCGGGGAAGCGGTCAGCGCGTGCCTTCGCGTGGAAACAAGTGTGGTCCTCGCTTGTGTAGGCGTTCAAGTAGCCGCCCAACCCTTCGACCTCCTCGGAAATCTGCCGCGCAGTCCGTTGCCGCGTTCCCTTGAAGAGCAGGTGCTCGATGAAGTGAGATGCGCCGCCCTGCGCCGCCGCCTCGAAGCGTGAGCCGACTCCCACCCACACTCCCAAACTCACGCTCGCCATGTGCGGCATCGTGGAGGTGGCGACGCTGAGGCCGTTGGGCAGTCGGGTGAGGCGGTGCATCATGTCTTCTCTGCTGTCTCTTGCTTGTAATCTTTATCTTAAGCCTGCTCGTGTCTTCGAGCCGGGCGAAGACGGAGGCAGATTCAGGGAAAGAAAACGATGAAGAACACGCGCGCGGTATCTGGCCCGACCTTCACCCCTGGTAGTCACGACGCGCCGCGGAGTTCCGGTTCAACGGCTGTTCCGATGCTCATTCCCTCTGGCGCTGCTTCGTGGACAAGCCCCGCACTGTCCAGAAAGAAAGTTTTTCGGATTGACCAGTGGCGCGCAACTATGAGCCAATGAAGCTCTATTTTCGTTATTAGCGTTGAACTTTTTGACTAAGGAAAATGCCAAAGGTAGCCAAGCCAGGACGCGTCCCACGCATCGGCGCGAACACGGCCAAATACGATGCCCATCATTCGGTCCTCAACCAGACCTATGGGGCGCTGGCTGATTTACGCCGTGAGCTGGCGGACTCGAAGGAGAAGGTCGCCGAGCGCAGCAACCTGCTGCACCTCTTCGCCACCTGCACGGACTCGCAGCGCTCATGGCTGCTGCTCGAGGATTATTTCGAGAAGCTGAATCTCTCGCGGAAGGACTTTGGCGCGAACGAATGGTGGCCGCGCATGGTCGTCGCACAGGGCCGCCCCCGCCTCGAGGAGCTCGCCATCCTCTTCCTCCGTGCCGGACGCTCGCTGCCCCAGGAAATGCAGGCCTTCGCCAATTACTCCCGCTTTGCAGAAATCGAGCAGGCCGAGCAGGAGGGCAAACTCATGCAGGAGCTGGAGCACTGGCTCTTCCCGCCCGCCCCCGTCCACCTCGACACTCCGCGCGCCGGCCTGCGCGTCATCTGTAAGCCCCAGCCCGTGGTGAAGGATTCGCCGCTGCACCAGTTGGT
>SIBB01000216.1 GCA_009695395.1 Pedosphaera sp.
AGAAAAAACCTTGGCAACCCACAGAAGAATCGAACAATGGGGCTGACAGGCAAAACTTAGGGCCCTTCGAGGCCGCTCCGCTCACGGTCATGCTAGCCATCATCGAGCAACTACAGACGGCCCTAGAAGGCAACGCGGGACTCGCGCTCGGCTACCTGCTGCTCGCTGTGCTGACGAGCCAGTTGGTGCTGATGGCCTACTCGACGGCCGCGCGGCTGCGGCACGAGCATCGGCAACAGCGACTGGACCGCGAGCGATTGGAGACGTTGGTGCTCGCCGCGAAGGTTCGTTACAAGGAGGCGCAGGAAGTGACGCAGGGCTGGAACGGCTACCGCAAGTTCACCGTGTCGCAGAAGTCCATCGAGTGTGAGGATGTGAACTCGTTCTACCTCGTGCCGCATGATCGCAAGCCGTTGCCGCCTTACAAACCCGGCCAGTATCTCACCTTCAACCTCGACATCCCGGGGCGCGACAAGCCGATCGTGCGCTGCTACTCGCTCTCCGACAGCCCGACGCGCCCGGATTGCTACCGCGTGACCATCAAGCGAGAGCCGGCCCCGCCGGACAAGCCCGGCGTGCCGCCTGGCGTGGCGTCCGGCTTCTTCACCGAGCACGTCAAGGAAGGCGACCTCCTGAATGTGAAGGCGCCGTCGGGTCACTTCTACCTCGACATGGCGAAGACTACGCCCATCTGTCTGCTCGGCGGCGGCGTGGGGCTGACGCCGATGTTGAGCATGGCCAAGGCTGTGGCGGAGAGCGGGATGCGGCGCGAGGTTTGGCTCTTCTTCGGCTGCCGCAGCACGGGCGAGCACATGCTGCGGGAGGACCTGAACAAGTTGCGCAACCACGACAACATCCGCGTGGTCGTCTGCTACAGCCGCCCGGGCAAGAGCGATACCAAGGGCGAGGATTACGACCGCGAGGGCCGCGTCACCATTGATCTGCTCAAGGAGATGCTTCCCTCCAACAACTACGAGTTCTTCATGTGCGGTAACGGTGCGTTCATGAAGGCCCTCAACGACGGCCTCGAAGCCTGGGGCGTCCCGGAGAAGGACATTCACTACGAGGCTTTCGGCCCGGCCACGGTGAAGAAGAAATCTACTCCGGTCGCCGCCGCTGTCTCCGCCGGACCTGCCTACAAAGTCATCTTCGCAAAGTCCGGCAAGGAGATGGAGTGGAACCCGGCTCAATCCAATCTGCTCGACTTCGCCTTGGAGCAGGGACTGCGCATCGAGTCCGGCTGTCGCGCGGGCAGTTGCGGCGTCTGCTCGGTCGCCATCAAGTCCGGCAGCGTGGATTATCTGAAGCCGCCGGATGCGGCCCCGGAGGGCGGCTCCTGCCTCACCTGCATTTGCCGCCCGAAAGGCGACCTCGTCCTCGACGCCTGACGCGTATGGACACAGCTCACTTCGTCATTGAAAAGCCCGAGCGGTGGGACAGCTCGTTCGACCCGGACATGACGGAGGCGGACGTGAACCGCCTGCTGGAGATCCGTCCGTTCAGCGAGATGAACTCGGGCAAATTTGCCAAGCGAATTCCTCTGCGCGGCATTCTCAAGAACGACGCCCGCATCCGGCGCTTCAAGAACGGCGAGATCATCGTCCGCGCGGGCGACTACGGCTCGTCCGCATTTCTGGTGTTGGCTGGCAATGCGCGCGTGGTGTTGGACCCAGGCCTGCCTGTGTCCTTGCTGGGACAACGCAAGTCCCAACACAAATCTCTCTTCCAAATCGTCGCCCAGCTCTGGACAAACCCGCGCGACCCAGAGGTCCGCACTCCTGCCGAACTGGAGCAGGACGCCGGCGTGAAAGTTGGGGGCGAATTCACGGGCGTCTTCCTCCAGGACGTGCCGCGCATCCTCGACGAGCACCTCACTGCCACGATGTCCCCGGGCGACTTCTTTGGCGAGATCGCCGCCCTCAGCCGAAGCGCCCGCACCTCCACCATCTTCGCCGTCGGCGACGCGACGGAGATGCTCGAAATCCGCTGGCAGGGACTGCGCGACTTGCTGCGCTTCGATGACCACCTGCGCCACCACATTGACCGCATCTACCGCGAGCGCACGCTGGCGACACACCTGCGCGAGATCCCCATTTTCAGACGGCTCAACGACGAGCAGCTCAAGCGCGTCATCGAGCAGACGCAGTTCGGCACCTACGGCGACTACGACTGGTCTGGCGACTACAAGCGCCTCGTGAAGGAGGGCACCCGCTCGCCGGAGAAGGAAACCATCATTGCGCAGGAAGGCGACTACCCAAATGGCGTGGTGCTCATCCGCTCCGGCTTCGCGCGCCTCAGCCAGAAGTTCGGCCACGGTCACCGCACGCTGAACTACCTCAGCGCCGGCTCCGAGTTCGGGTTGCGGGAGATCGCGCACAACTGGGCGCACAAAGACACGGTGCCCTTCCAGCACAGCCTGCGCGTCATCGGCTACACCCACGTCATCGTCGTGCCCGCGCCGGTGATGGAGGAAATCGTCCTACCCACCGTGCCGCGGGACCAACTGCCCGAGTTCTTCACGCCCGCGGAGTTGGCCGGCACGGAGCAGTCCGAGTCGCAGCAAAAGTTGGACGCCGGTGCGAAGATTGGCCCGGAGCTGATGGAGTTCCTCACCGAGAACCGCTACTTCAACGGCACCTCCACGATGGTGATTGATATGGAGCGTTGCACCCGCTGCGATGACTGCGTGCGCGCCTGCGCTTCTGCGAACGAGGGCAACCCTCGGTTCCTCCGCCACGGCCAAACCACCGGGCGCATCATGGTGGCGAACTCCTGCATGCACTGCGCCGATCCGGTCTGCCTCATCGGCTGCCCGACCGGCGCGATCCACCGCGGCCAGACCGGCGGCGAGGTCGTTGTTAACCAGGCCACCTGCATCGGGTGTAGCATCTGCTCGAACAACTGTCCTTACGAAGCCATCCGCATGGTGGAAATCCGCGAGGAGGACGGGGCCTTCATGGTGGACAAGGACATGAAGCCCATCGTCAAGGCGACGAAGTGCGACCTTTGTTCCGATCAACTCGGCGGCCCTGCCTGCGAGCGCTCCTGCCCGCACGGCGCGCTCAAACGCATGGACATGAACAACCTCGATTCCTTCGCCAAGTGGCTCCAACGATGAGTGGATTCGTCAGACGCCGCCTGCTCTGGGGCAGCCTGCTGCTCGCCGCGACCCTCGCCGTCATCTCCGCGTATGCCACGTGGGCGGGCGCGACGACGCGCGGGGCCTACCTGAGCGGCTGGCTGCTTTTTGGCCTGATGGTGCTGCTCACCGGCTACAACTGGTTCAAGAAAATCCCCTACCTCCCACTGGGCCGCTCGGAGGTCTGGCTTCAATTCCACATCTACGCCGGCCTCTTCACCGGCGTGCTATTCCTGCTGCATGTCCGGGGGCGCTGGCCGACCGGCTGGTTTGAGATCGTCCTCACCGTGCTCTACGTCCTCGTCATGGTCAGCGGCGTGCTGGGCATCCTCATCTCGCGCGGTTGGCCCAAGCGCCTCAGCGCGCGCGGGGGCGAGGTGCCATTCGAACGCATCCCCATCGTGCGCCGGCAGCTCCGCGAGCAGGCCGAGGCACTCGCCTTGAACTCTGTGGCCGAGGCGAGGTCCGCCACCATTGCGGAGTTCCACGCGCGCCGGCTGCACGCCTTCTTCGCCGGGCCGCAGAACTTCCTTTCCCACGTGTTTGAAATCCGTCTGCCGCTCAACGCGCTGCTCAACGAGCTGGGCGACCTCAACCGCTTCCTCAACGAGCAGGAGCGCAAGGTCACCGCGCAGCTCGTCACGCTCGTCCGGCAGAAGGACGGCCTCGACTACCAGCACGCCCTTCAGCTCACGTTGCGCCTCTGGCTCTTTATCCACATCCCCGTCACCTACAGCCTGATGCTCTGCGCGCTCGCGCACATCGTCCTGGTCTATGGCTTCTCCGCCGGAGTGCGATGAATGAAAGACCAACTCCCATCGCCCGACTTCGACCGCAGCCGCTACGACCGGCCCAATCAGGATTGGGAGTGTGGTTGGACTTGCGATGGCTGCCCCTGCCGCATCGGCCCCTCGCCCTCCGGCACCTGCCGCGCCACCGCTGAGTGCCGGCCCGTGCTGGAAAAAAAAGACGGTGAGGACAAAGGCCGCTGGCGCTGCACGCGCTCGAAGGAGCACGGCGGCCCCTGCACCAACGGCCCGCTGCCCTCCGGCGGTTGCGCCTGTCCCATCCCGACCTGCCAGCCGCGCCGCTCCCTGCGCAACCAGCGCGGACGCCTCTGTGTGGCCGTCACCGCCGTCACCTTGGCGCTGCTGCTCGTCGGCTTCTTCGGCCCGTGGCAATGGCGTTTCATCTCAGCCGGCCCGGTTTCCTCCAATCATCACGGCGTCGTCTTTGCGCAGATGAAGCACTCGTGGCCCGGCAACGACGGCTGCGGAGCCTGCCACACCGCTGCGCACGGTGATCTCCATGAGTGGATGCGCGCCGCGTTCCGCGCGCGGCCCGGCCCGCTTGAGCCGCACCGCCTCCACACCGTCACCGCCGGCATGACGGAACTGGACAACAACTGTCTCTCCTGCCATCCCGGCCACCGCTTCCACCAGCCCAACGTCACACGCGACCATTCCTGCTCCGCCTGTCATCGCGAGCATCAGGGCAGTGGCCGGATGCCCGCGCCCGCCGATACCGAATGCATCTCCTGCCACGGCAGCGGCACGCTCATGGAAGCCTCGCGCAAGAGGGGCGAGAAGTTGCCGCCTGCCGCCTTTGATTACCGCCAAGTCGCCGGTCGCCAGCACTTCCAAGTTCCCCGACCCGAGCGCGGATACACTCGCGTCTTCCAATCCTTTGACCACGACCATCCCGAGTTTCAACTTCATGCCCAGAAGCTCACCGACACCAATTCCCTCCGCTTCAACCACGCCCTCCACCTCTCCAGCCTCGTGCAACGCAACGGCCAGCCGCTCGCCTGTGCCGACTGCCATCAACCCGCCGCTGCCGGCGCGCACTTCCAGGCCATCACCTTCTCCAAGCACTGTCAGAGCTGCCACGCACTCCAGTTCGACGCGCGCAATCCGCAACTCCGCGTCCCCCACGGCGACCCCGTCGGTGTCCGCGCCTTCCTCCGCAGTCTCCCCACGCAATACGCCGACCTCGCCCGCCGCTCCGGCGTGACCGCGCAGGCCGACACGGAGAAATTCGTCGCCGAGCAGATGCGCCTGCTCCGCGAGCGCGCCTTCAGCGGCGAGAACTTGGAGCAACAAATCTTCTTCGCCAGCGACCCCTCGAAGCAGCTCGCCGTCGGTGCCGGCCCCGGCAACGCCACCCCTCGCGCGCGCTTCGCCGGCTGCGCCTACTGCCACGACGTGAAGCCCGGCGGCGCCGACGGCCTGCCGCACATTGCCCGCGTCTTCACGCCCGACCGCTGGCTCATCCGCAGCGAGTTCAACCACGCCAAACACACCATCGTCAATTGCGCGCAATGTCACGACGCCGCGAGCAGCCGTCGCACCGCGGACATTCTGCTGCCCAACAAGCAGAGCTGCACGGAATGCCACAGCCCCGCCGGCGGCGTCTCCCAGACCTGCGCCACCTGCCACAGCTACCACACCGTCCACGGCAGCCAACCCCAGCCGCAGACTAAGAAGTAGCCCGGCCCGTGCCGGCGGACTTGCAGTCGCCGCCTCGCTTTCAATTAGCCACGCCCCCGCTATCCTCCCTTCGTGACGATTCTGTCCCTGCACGAACTCCACGCCGCACTCGGCGCAACCTTCCTCACCGTTCACGGCGCGGAAGTTGTCGCTGACTTTGGCGACGTCCCCGCCGAACTCACCGCCCTGCGCGACACCGTCGGCCTCCTCGACCTTAGCCACCGCAGCCGCCTTTGCCTGATGGGCGCGGACCGCGTGAAGTTTCTCCACGGCCAGGTCACGAACGATGTGCAACGTCTCGCGGTCGGCGAGGGGTGTTACGCCGCCCTCGTCAACGCGAAGGGCAAGATGCACAGCGACCTGAGCATCTACCGCCTCGCCGACGAACTCCTCCTCGACTTTGAGCCGGGCTACACCGCCGCCGTCGCGCAACGCTTGGAGAAATACATCATCACCGACGACGTGCAGCTCCTCGACGCCGCCCCGCACTACGGCCTCCTCAGTGTCCAAGGCCCGCGCGCCGCCGGGACAGTCTCGGCGCTGGGACTGGATTGGAAACTGCCGGAGAAGCCCCTGACCTTCAGCGCCCACGCCGACCCCACGCTCGGCCAGCTCTACCTCATGCGCCGCGCCGGCAGCGGCTTCGACCTCTTCATCCCCACCGCCGCCCTCGGTGCCGTCTTCGACAAACTCCTCGCCGCCGCGAAAGCCCTCGGCGGCCGCGCCTGCGGTTGGCAAGCGCTGGAGCACGCCCGCATCGCCGCTGGCATCCCACGCTTCGGTCAGGACATGGATGAAGCCAACCTCCCGCCCGAAGC
>SIBB01000217.1 GCA_009695395.1 Pedosphaera sp.
GAACTGGTTGAAGAGGGACTCCTGCTTGCCCTTCTTGACCTCGGTGTCGAGTTTGCCGGCGAGGAAGCCGCGGTAGTCGGCGAGGGTGCGGTTGAAGTCGGCGGGCTTGCCCTGTGCGTAGGCGGTGGTGAGCGCGGCGTAGGAGTGGATGGCGGTGGGCATTTGGCGCGCTTGCAAGCCAGCCATGAGCCCATCGCCGACGTTTTGCCAGTCGGACTTCTTCTGGCCCGGCTCGGTGGGCGGCACGATGAGCAACGAAGCGTAGCGGGAGAGGGCCTGATACATTTGGATTTTCTCGCCGAACTCTTCGAGCAACGCACTGTCATGCGGGCGACCGGCGCGCTCGGCGTTCATGGCGGCGACGGCGGCGGGCAACTGCTGTTCCACCCGCGCGACCTCGGCGGCGAAGTCGCGGCTGCTCTCGGGCTTGAGGCTGCTCTTGAGGCGAAGGTAAGTGGTCAGGCCGTTGTGCAGGTTCATGAGCGAGCGCTGGTAGGGCGTGCGCAGCTCCTGCTTGATTTGGCCGACCTGCAACGACTCGCGCTGCATCATGTCGAGGTTGGTTCTGAGGTTGTCGAAGCTGTAGTAGCGCAGGCCGGAGCGCTCGACGCCTTTGTTCTGGAGCTTCAGCTCGCCGAGCAGCTCGGGGTGGTGGATGAGGAAGATGGGGCGCGTGTCGGCGAGCTTGGCGTCGCTGAAAACTTCGAGGAGCCACTCGGCGGGCTTGAGCTTCGCGGGACGCTTGCTGAACTGATACCACTTGCGCTCGGTCAGCGGGCCTTGCAGCGATTCCCATTTTCCCCAAGTGCCATCCGCGCCGTTGCCTTCGAGCGGAACGTCGGTGTTACCGCGGATGATGACGAGGCTGTTGCGCGCGACGGAGTCGAAGGGCTGGACGCGGCCATTGACGAGGACGGGGAGCTTGGCCCACTCGCGGATTTGGAAGGCGTCGGGCTTGTCGGCGCGCGGCTTGAGCGAGTAGGCGGCCTCGAAGGCGAAGAGGGCGACAAGGAGCCAGGGCCAGTGCTTTTTCATACGGAATGAGGGTTAGCCGCGAAAGGGCGTAGAGAACGGAGAGGGGAAAGGGGAAAACGTTCAACGTTCAACGTCCAACGCTGAACGTTCAGAGTGGAGACAGCCGGATGCGGTGAGGTGAAGGGAGAGCGCGTTGAACGTTGAGCGTTCAGCGTTGAGCGTTGGAAGTTTGCTTTCACTGGCTTCACTTCTTTGCGGCCTATGTGTCTTTTTGTGGCTGAGATTTCTTCACCTTGGCACTCACGACGGGCGCGGGCGCGGGCGCGGCGCGCTTGCGGGCGAACTCGACGAGGTGAATCATGAATTGCACCGCCAGCCCCAGACCGACCAGCGCGCACGCCAAGTAGGGCGTGAGGTAGCCCGGGTTCTTCACGATTTGGAAGACGGTCACGGTGTCGCCCGGCTCGAAGCTGGCCTGATAGAACGTCAGCCCCTCGTAGCGCAGCGGGTTGTTCATGAAGATTTCCGTCTCGCGTCGCTCGCTCTTCGCGGGATGGTCAATGCGCACGCGGCTGCGGAAGTCCTTGGGCAAATCGGTGCCGGGGTAGCGCTCGTGCGTGAAGTCCAGCAGCGTCAGGCTGTAGGGCTTGTAGAAGCGTTTGAAGCGCAGCGCGAACTCGTAGGTCTTCCCGTCCACCTCGACCTCCTGTTCCAGCTTGCTGTGCCGCGCGGAGGTGAGCCACACGCCGAGGGACTTGCCGCCCGCCAGCACCTCGACGACGGCGGCGGGCAGGTTGCGACCGCTCATGTCGGTGACGAGCGGCTGCGGGATGACGGCGGCCTTGGTCATCTTGCCATCGGTTGCGGGGCGAAGGACGGCGTTGGTAGGAAGCTTTTCCCACACCTCGGCGAGGGGCCAGAACTGGCGGATGCGGAGCTTGAAGGGCAGCTCCGGGCGCGTGATTTCGCCTTTCAAGTCCGCCTCGGGAATCATCGCGGGGCGACCGGCGAGGTCCGAGTTGTCGGCGATGGCCAGCATGTTCCCGCCCATCGCCGGGGCGAAGATCAGGCTCGCGGAATAGGTGCGGCCCGCGTGGATAAAGGTGGCGCGCTCGGTCTCGCGCTCGCCCCGCAGCGGCGCGGCGATGAGCAGCGTCGCGACGCCGCCGTTGGAGCCAAGCACCTCGAACCACACGGCGGCGCGAGTCTCGCGGGTAGCGCTCTCGGTGACGACGGCGGCCACGACATGATTGGTGAAGACGCCGGCGGTCGCGGGCACGGGCACGGAGTCCGCCGGCGGGATGTTCATCAGCACGGCGTTGGGCCAGTGCTCACGGATTTTCACGGTGAAGGGCAGGCCCGCGTGGCGGATTTCGCCCTTCGCAGCGAGGAGGGATTCCGGGATGGCGACGATTTCGTTGTTGTTCGGGAGCGACTGGTTGACGAAGGCGAGTTCGTTGACGTGGAAATCCTCGGAGTAGTTCCGCGTCTCGCCTTCCTCGAGGCGCATGGAGCTTTCGGTGGAAAGCATGTCGGTGCCGAGTTGGCCGAGGAGCAGGAGGATGACGCCGATGTGCGTCATGAAAATGCCGGAGCGCCGCCAGGTCCAGTGGAAGCGCGTGAAGTGCGCCGTGAGCAGGCTGGCGAGCAGCGCGCTGCCGATGGTGTAGCCGCCGGGGAGAATGAGCCACGGCATCTTCGTGCCGAAGAGTGTCGCGCCGACGACGAACCAGCTCTTGAAGAAGCGGGCCTGCGCGTTGTAGAGGCCCTCGTGGACCTGCGCCAGCGTGCCGATGAAGATGAGCACGAGGCCCAGCGCCAGCAGGACGACGGTGAGCTTGAGGGAGGCGAGGAATTTGATTACGCGGGACATGAAATCGGGAATGGGGGATGGGGGATGGGGAATAGGGCGTCGCGGACGCGCGTCGCGGATGGGGCGCACCCATTCGCAATTCGGAATTCACAATTCGCAATTCTGTTCACGGCTTGGCGGATTTGACGAACGCCACGAACGCGTTCTTTTCCTTGGCGACGACGCTCTTCTCGCCCATCAGCTTGTAAAACCAAGTGCCCGCGCCGGACGGGACGACGAGGACGACCATGTCGGCGGGCGCGCCAGCTTTCGTGTCGGTGCCGCTGATCTCGACGATGCGCGCGCCGGAACCGAGGGCCTCGAAGGGCTTTGCCTGCTGATCCACCTCGTTCGCGGCCGAGGGCGCGAGGCCGATCTGGCCGCGCCAGCGGTCGAGGTTTGCCTTCAACCCACCGCCCATGCCGCCGAGGAAGACGGCGGTGACTTCAGCGGCCGCCTTACCTTCGCCGACGGTGTATTTCGCAGCCTGCATCGCACCGGGGGGAAGTTGCTTCCAGTTCGCGGGGGCAGTCCAGGCGGGCTGGCCTGCGTTCTGACTCGGGACGGGACCGGCGGAGGCTGGGGCCGTTGCGGACGGCTCGGCTTCGTCAGCACCGGCGTGGAACTTGAGCGTCTTGAGGAAGCTGAGGAACGCAGGCTTCTGCTTTTCCACGAGCGCGGCGGGGCCGGTGAGCTTGATGAACCACGAGACGCCATCCTGCTTTTGCAGCGCGACGATGATGCGCTCCGCAGCCGGGTCGCCGCCGGACTTCGGTGCGCCGGTGAGGTCGAAGAGCTTGCCGTCGGCACCTGCGATGATGGCGGGCTGGACGAGCTTGGGCAGGTCGTCCTCGGTGAGCGGCGCGAGGCCGAGCTGCTGCCGCCAGAGGTTCACGAACTGCAAGTCCGTCCCGCCCATGCCAGGGAAGGCGATAATGGCGGCCTCGGCGCTGGTTTTGTTGGGTCCAGTGATGACGAAGCTCGCGGCGCGGGATTGGGTCGCGGGAACCTCGCGCCAGTCGGCGGGGATTTTATCCCAGTGCGCGTGCGGTCGGGGCGCAGAAGCAGCGGCGGCGGGACCGGCGGCGGGCGCCGGTTTTCCGGGAGGCAGCCCCGGAGTTGCTGCGGGCGCCTCACCCGCGCCGGGCGGCACCTTGGGCACGCGATAGACGGTGATTTCTTCCTTCTGGCAGCCGGTGAGGAGCAGCCCGGCGGAAGCCAGCGCGGCGAGTGCCGTGGTCGGTTTCAAAGTTGGCAGAATGTAGCGTATCACGAATCCAAAGAGTGTATCGGGCGCGGGGGGAGTTGCCAACCCAAGCGCTCGGCCAATGTCAGACAATAGCCTCTGAAGTTATGTTCAGAGTAGTTCGGCCCCGGTGTCGAGCGGGATCAATACGTCGTGCCTTTGTGGTTACCCATGACTCGGAGCCGGTGGCTTGGGACTGACTTCTGCTGTGAGCTTGAAGCCCAGCAGCGCCGCCAGCCGCTGTTCTTGCACACCGTAAAAGGCAGCTAAATCGCGGACGCGCGCGGCCGGTTCGCCGTCGTTGTCGCCACGTTGGCGGCGCTTCACGGCGGCGATCATCAAATTCTTCGCCGTGTGCTCGGTGGAGATGAACTCGAAGACTTTCGCCTCGTAGCCCGCCCATTCCAGTAGTGCGGCGCGCAGCGCGTCAGTGGCGAACTCCGCTTCGCGCTCGAGCATAATCCCGTGGCGCAGCGCGGGCGCGAGCATGGGTGGCGGGATGATTTGCGGCCGCAGCTCCTTGTGGCAACAGGGCGAGACCACCAGCAGTCGTGCGCCCGCCCCGATGCCGCGCGCCAGGGCGTCGTCGGTAGCGGTGTCGCACGCGTGCAGGGCGATGAGCGCGTCCGCTGCGTCGAGCGTGGTCTCGGCGATGGAGCCAGCCTGGAAGTGCAGCCGGGTGAAGCCGCTCGCCTGCGCCACGCGGTTGGTTTCCTCCACGAGGTCCGGGCGCGCCTCGACGCCCACCACGCGGCTGCCGACGAAGCTCATCTGCTCAAGCAACTGGCTCACCGCGAAGGTCAGGTAGCCCTTGCCGCAGCCCATGTCCACGACCGTGAGCGGGGCGGTAGCCCCTTGCGCAAAGGCTTCGACCAGCAGGGGGCGGAGCACTTCCACGAACTGGTTTATCTGCCGGAACTTGTCGGCCATCGCCTCGCGCACGCGCCCGTCGGGCAGCGTCACGCCGAGTTCCCGCAGCCACGCCTCGGTGGGCAGGATGCTGCGCGCCTTAGTGCGGTCGTGCTCCAGCGACGGGGCTTCCCCGTGGGCCGGCTTGCGCACCGCAATGCGCGCGGAACCGTCAGCGCGGATGACCAGCTCGGCGGTGCGCTCGGTGGTGAAGAGGTTCGCGCAGAGGAACGACGCGCTCAGGAGGGTGGCGACCTCGGTGAGCGCGGCCGCCGGCAGCAGGTTCTTGAAAATATCCTTCGTTCCGTGGCGGTAAGTGAAGGCGACGCGGAAGCCGTCCTTCAACTGCACCGGACGGAGAAAGACGTTCTTCATGTCGGCCGCTGGGTCGCGCGGGCGGCTGAGGGTGAGCTTCACGAACGTCCCGCGCGCGAGGGAGTCGTGGAACAGGTCGAAGAGTTTGTCTTGGGCGGCGATCATGCGTTGGCTTCTGGCGAAAGTCTGGCGGCTTGCACGGCGAGTTGTTACACCTCTGCGCGATGAAATTGAAGCACGGACTCCATCTCGCCTACTGCACGAACATCCACCGCGGCGAGTCCTGGCCGCAGACCTTCGAGTCCCTCCAGAAATATGTATTGGCCGTCCGCGACCGGCTCGGGACGAAGTCGCCCTACGCCATCGGCCTGCGGCTCGGCGCGGACGCGGCGCGGGAGTTGAGCGAGCCGGCGACGCTCGCGGGCTTCCGCCGCTGGCTGGACGCGGAGCAGTGCTACGTTTTCACCATCAACGGTTTTCCCTACGGCCGCTTCCACGGGACGCGCGTGAAGGAGCAGGTCTATGCGCCAGACTGGACGACGCCCGAGCGCGTGGCTTACACGAACCTGCTCTTCGACCTGCTCGGGGAGATTGTCCCCGACGGCGTGGAGGGCAGCGTCAGCACGGTGCCGGTGTCCTTCAAGGAGTTCATCCACAGCGGCACGCAGGTCCGGGCGGCGCGGGAGAACTTGTGGAAATGCGTCGAGCACATCGAGCGCGTGGGCCGGCGCACGGGCAAGACCTTGCACCTCGGGCTGGAGCCGGAGCCGTTGTGCTATCTGGAAACCACGGCGGAGGCCGTCGAGTTCATCGAGCAGATGCGCGCCGACCGGCCGGGAGACCTGCGGCTCAACGAGCATCTCGGCGTGAACTACGACTGCTGCCACATCGCCCTGCAATACGAGTCCCCGCGCGAGGCACTGGGCCGGTTGCGCCAGCACAAGATCAAGGTGAGCAAGCTGCACTTGAGCAACGCGCTGAAGGTCAAGCCCACCGCCGAGGTGCGGCAAGCGCTCCACGCCTTCGCCGATGAAGTCTATTTCCATCAGGTCATCGCCCGCTCGGCGGACGGCCGCATCACGCGGCACAAGGACCTCGATGTCGCGCTCGCGCTGCACAACCGACTGCCGCC
>SIBB01000218.1 GCA_009695395.1 Pedosphaera sp.
CCTCACTCAGTCTTTCGAGAAGGAGGGCGGACGCACCGTGATGTGCTACGACCGCCGCGACGGAAAGCTGCTCTGGAAATCTGGCACGACGTGGACGAAACCCGAGGAGCGCTACGGGAAGAACCCGCATTGCGCCGCGTCGCCGGTGACGGATGGTCAGCGCGTCATCGCGTTCTTTGGCTCCGCGGGGTTGTTCTGCTGGGACATGAATGGCAAGGAGCTTTGGCGGCGCGACCTCGGCCCGCACGCGCACGAGTGGTCCTACGCCGCCTCGCCGCTCCTCCACGGCGACGTCTGCGTGCTCTACTTCGGTCCCGGCTTGAACGCGCGGCTCATGGGCCTCGACAAGACCAGCGGCAAGACCCTCTGGGAGTTCAAAGAGCCCGCGCCCGGCGCTCGCCCGCGGACCGACGGCTTCAAGGGTCAGGAGAAGACCGGCATGGTGGGCACCTTCACCACGCCCGTCATCGTGCGCGCCGGCCAGCGCGACGAACTCATCCAGACCTTCCCCCAGTTCACCCGCGCCTTCGACCCGCGCACCGGCCGCGCGCTCTGGCACTGCGATGGTTTGAACGAACTCGTTTACAGCTCGCCCGTCGCGGGGGAGGGCGTGCTGGTGGCGATGGGCGGCTTCTTCGGCACCAGCCTCGCCGTGAAGACCGGCGGCACCGGCGACGTGACCGCCACGCACCGGCTCTGGCAAACCATCCGGACCAAGAACCGCCTCGGCACCGGCGTCATCTCCGGCGGCCACGCCTACGTGCTCAACACCGAGGGCATCGCTGAATGCCTGAACCTCCAGACCGGCGCGTCCCTCTGGCAGGAGCGCGTGAAAGGCAGCGGCAAGAAAGGCGACTCGTGGTCCTCGATGGTCTTGGTGGACGGCCACATCCTCTGCCTGAACCAGTCCAGCGAAACCATCGTCCTCAAGGCCAGCCCGAAGTTTGAACTCGTGCGCGTGAACTCCCTCGACGGCGGACTCGCGAATTCGTCCCACGCCATCAGCGGCGGCAACGTCTTCATCCGCACGCAACAGCACCTGTGGTGCATCGGCGCACCGCAGGCGAAGTGACGCGACTATTCCGAATGTCCGGCCCGCTGGCACCCGTCGAAGTGTGTGTTCAACAGGCCAGACCATGATGCACACGCTCCAACCGAACACCCTCGCCGCCCTGACGCGCCGTCGCTGGCTGCAAGGCGGGGGCGCGCTGGCCGGGGCGATGTTGTGGCCGCAGCTCCTCCGAGCGAAGGAGGCCCAGAAGTCCGCCAGTTCGCCTGCGCGCGCGGTCATCGTGATTTACCTTCAGGGCGGCCTTTCGCACTACGAGAGCTTCGATCCGAAGCCCGACGCGCCGTCCGCGTATCGCAGCACGTTCGGCGACATCCCCACGACGCTGCCGGGCATTCACTTCGCGGAACACCTCCCGCTGCTGGCGAAACGCGCGCACAAGTTCAGCCTCATCCGCAGCGCCTACGTGGATTCGCCCAGCCATCCGGTCGCGATTTACCAGACGCTGACCGGCGGCGATTTGCCGGACGCCTCGGTCGAGGCAAAGAACCGCAACCTCGCGCACCCCAGCATCGGGTCCATCATCGCGCGGGCGTGCGGGGCGCGGGCGCCGTTGCTGCCGCCCTACGTCGCCATCCCGCACTCGGGGCAGCTCGGTAACCGCGTCCACTACGCTACGGCGGGACCGCTGGGCGTGGCGTATGAGCCGCTGGAATCCGGTCTGCCGCCGGAGCACGCCGGCATGCCATTCGGGGGGCCGCCGGACTTGCGGCTCCACCAAAATCTCTCCGGCAAACGCCTCGAAGACCGCCTCACGCTCTTGAACGCGCTCGGCGGGCATGCTGCACCCGCCGGTGTGGACAGCCTCGACAAATATCACCGTCACGCGCTCGAAATGCTCTCAGGTGGCGTGGCGGGCGGGGCCTTCGACCTCAGCCGCGAACCGCTGCGCCAACGCGAGCGTTACGGCCATCATCTCTGGGGCCAGCAGACGATCCTCGCGCGCCGCCTCGCCGAGGCGGGCGTGCCGTTCACACTGCTCAACTACACGTTGAACCAGGAGCGCGGCCAGGACTGGGATACGCACGAGGACAACTTCAACCTGATGAAGACGCGCTTGCTGCCGCCGATGGACCTCGCCGTCAGCGCGCTGCTGGATGACCTCGATGAGCGCGGCCTGCTCGACACCACGTTGGTGGCCATGTTCGGTGAGTTTGGCCGCACGCCGAAGATCAACGCCAACGCGGGGCGCGATCATTGGGAGAAAGTTTTCTCCGTGATGCTGACCGGCGGCGGCTTGAAGCGCGGCATCGTCGTCGGCTCCAGCACCAAGGCCGGCGATCTGCCGTTCGAGCGACCCGTCCACTTCAACGACGTGCTGGCGACGATCTACCGGCAGCTCGGCGTGGCGACGGATGAGATTTTCCACAACGCCTTCGGCCAGCCCACCCCGGTGCTGGCGCGCGGGAAGGTTATCGAAGAGTTGGTTTAGGTTTCCTCCCGAGTTGAAGCGCGGACGCCCACGTCCGCGCCCTCACCCAGGCGCGAGATGGCGGGGGCTGCGCTTGCCAGAAAAATCCGTGTCCAACCCGACCCCGCCGTGGTTAGGCTTTCGTCGCCCTTTATGGAATACGAAGCTGTCATCGGTCTCGAAACGCACGTCCAGCTCAAGACCAAGTCGAAGATGTGGTGCGGCTGCGCCAACGCCTTCGGCGCACCACCCAACACCCACGTCTGCCCTGTCTGCCTCGGCATGCCCGGCGTCCTGCCCGTGCCGAACGAGGAGGCCCTTCGCCTCACCGTGCTCACCGGACTGCTGCTCCACGGCGAGATCCCGCGCCACGCGAAGTTCGACCGGAAGAATTACTTCTACCCCGACGCCTCGAAGAACTACCAACTCACCCAATACGACCAGCCCAGCACGGCCCACGGCCACGTTGACTTCGAGTTCAATGGCCCCGGCTCCACCGACGGCCTTGCCCGGGTGCGCATCACGCGTGCTCACTTGGAAGAAGACGTCGGCAAGCTCACCCACTTCGATCGCCACTCCGGCGTGGACTTCAACCGCGCTGGCGTCCCGCTCCTCGAGATCGTCTCCGAGCCCGACCTCACCAGCGCGGACATGGCCCACGCGTATCTCAACACCCTCATCGAGATTCTCCACCAAGGCGGCATCTCCGACTGCGACATGGAGAAAGGCATGGTTCGCTGCGACGTGAACATCAGCGTCCGCCCCAAGGGCACCACCGCCCTCGGCGCGAAGATCGAGATCAAGAACATGAACAGCTTCTCCGGCGTGCGACGCGCGGCGGAGTATGAGATCGCCCGGCAGATTGAAGTCGTCTCCAAGGGCGGCAAGCTCGTGCAATCCACGCGCCGCTGGGACGATGCCGCCGGCATCACCGAGGAAATGCGCACCAAGGAGCACGCCCACGACTACCGCTACTTCCCCGAGCCGGACCTCATGCCCATGCAGCCCTCCGACGACTGGATCGCCGCCATCCGCACGCGCCTCGTCGAGCTGCCCCTCGTGCGCAAGCAGCGCCTCATGCGCGATTACCAGCTCCCCGCCGGCGACGCCGAAGTCTTCCGCAGTAATGTGGAACTTGGCCGTTACTTCGAGAGCGTGGCGAAGCGGGAGAAGAACTCAAAAGCCATTGCCAACTGGGTCATCAACAACCTCCAGGCCAAGCTCGCCGAGACCAATCAACGCGAAGCCACCGAGCAAAGTGAACTCGGCTTCGAAACGACTGACCAGAAGCTCACCACGCTGGCCGACCTCAAGTTCCCCGCCACCGCACTCCTCGACCTCATCGCCCTCGTCGAGAACAAGACGATCAGCAACTCCGCCGCGCAGACCGTCTTCGCCGAGATGTTCGCCACCGGCCAGGCCCCCGCCGCCATCGTGCAGGAAAAGGGCCTCGCACAGGTCAGCGACACCGGTGCCCTCGAGAAATTCTGCGACGACGCCCTCGCCGGGAACCCCGCCGCCGTGGCCGACTACCGTGCCGGCAAGCTCGCCGCGCTCAACTCCCTCAAAGGACAAGTCATGAAGCTCTCGAAGGGCAAGGCGAACCCCGCCCTCGTCGGTGAAATGCTGGAGCGGAAGCTCAAAGGGTGAGCGGTTACAGTTGAGCCTCTCGACAGGCACACGCGCATTTCGCTAGCCTCCGCCCATGTTCCAACTCGGCTTCGTCTCCGCCATTCTCCCTGAGCTTTCCTTGGACCAAGTCTTGGCCTTCGCCGCTGCCGAGCGGTTTCGCTGCGTGGAGGTGATGTGCTGGCCGGTGGGCAGGGCGGACCGGAAGTTCGCCGGGGTCACGCACATTGATGTCGAGGGTTTCACGCGGGGGCGGGCGGAGGAAGTCCACGAATTGTGCAGCAAGCACCAAGTGTCGCTCACTGCGCTAGGCTATTATCCCAATCCGCTCGACCCGAATCCCGAGGTGGCCAAGGTCGCGGTGGCGCATCTCCGCAAGGTGATCCGCGCGGCTGCGGTGCTGGGTCTCAAGAACGTGAACACGTTCGTCGGGCGCGACTGGACACGGAGTTTGGATGACAATTGGCCGCGTTTTCTCAAGACGTGGCGGCCGTTGATCGCCTTTGCCGAGGACCACGACGTGAAGGTGGGCATCGAGAACTGCCCGATGTCCTTCACGCGCGACGAGTGGCCGGGCGGGAAGAACTTGATGACGACGCCGGTCATCTGGCGGCGGGCGTTCAGCGACCTTCCCTCGAAACATTTCGGGTTGAACTACGATCCGTCGCACTTCGTGCTCCAGCAGATGGACCCGGCGAGTCCGTTGCGGGAGTTTCAGGACAAGTTGTTTCACCTGCACGCGAAGGATGTGCAGTTGCATCGCGACCAGCTCAACGAGGTGGGTGTTTTTTCTCACCCGAATGAGTGGCATACCCCGCGCATCCCCGGCTACGGCGAGCTGGACTGGGGGAAGTTCATGGCCGCGCTGATGGAGACGCGCTATCGGGGCTCCGTGTGCATCGAGGTGGAAGACCCGACCTTCGGCCCGACGCTCGCGGGCCGGCAGGATGCGCTGCGCGTTGCGGGGAATGTGCTGCGGCCTTACACGAAGAGGTGAAGGAGGCGGGGTCGGAAGGCTGTGCGAATGCCGTAGACCCCTCGGCGTCAACCAAGGCACGCTCTCTGCGGCGCACGATGTGGTGCGCGAAGCACATAACAACATGACTCCCCAACAAACCGCCGAGAGCCTCGGCATCAAGTTCGAGAAGATCGCCCCTGGGTATTTGAACCTCTGCATCCGCAGCGGCAATCAGCTCCTCTCCTCCGGTCACGTGAGCGACGCGAAGGGCAAGGTCGGCGGGGCAGGGCTCTCAGCCGAGCAGGGCTACGCTGCCGCCAAGAACTGCGCGGAGAAAATCCTGCGCTCCGTCTGGCAGACTCACGGCACGCTGGACGGATTGCGCGTGATCAAGGTGTTCGGCTGCGTGAACACGACGATGGAGTTCACCGACCAGCACCTTGTCATCAACGGCGCGTCGGATTTGTTGCACGCGATCTTCGGCAAGGAGGGCGACGGCTACCACGCCCGCAGCGCGCTGGGTTTCGCGCAGCTCCCCACCGGCGCGGCAGTGGAGGTGGAGGCGATCTTCGAGATCAAGGGCTGACCTGTGAACCGACGACCAGGAACAGCAGGCGCGCAAGGAGCGCGGCGTTCACGCCGCAGAAGGCTGGACGGGAGAAGTGCACTCGAATGTCTGCTGCCACTCGCACGCTTCTGCGGCCTGAAGGCCGCGCTCCTCGCGCTCGCTGCCACGCTCCTCGGCGTGAGCTCGCTGCGCGCGAGTGACTGGCCCATGTGGCGGGCCAACCCCGGCCGCACGGCGAGCGTCACGACTGAGTTGCCGGAGAAGCTGTCCGTCCTCTGGAGCCGCGCGCTGGGCCCGCTCAAGCCAGCCTATCGCGATGTGCGGCTGCAATTCGACCGTGGCTACGAACCCGTTGTGCTGGGCCAACGCCTCTTCGTCGCCTCGTCGCGTGAGGACAGTGTCACCGCTCACGCCACCGACACGGGCGCGGTGCTGTGGAAGGCTTTCGCCGACGGCCCGGTGCGGTTCGCGCCGGTCGCGGGCGATGGGCGGGTCATCTTCGGTTCCGACGATGGCGTTCTCCGCTGCGTGTCGGCGGCCACGGGTGAGTTGCTCTGGCAGAAACGCGCGGTGCCGAATGACCGACAGCTTCTCGGCAATGGCCGGCTCATCTCCGTGTGGCCGATTCGCGGCGGGCCGGTGCTGCACGCGGGCCGTGTGTATTTCGCCGCTGGAGTCTGGCCGCTCGAAGGAGTGTTCATCTACTGCCTCGACGCGGCGAGCGGGCGCGAGATCTGGCTCAACGACCGCACTAGCTATCTCTACGGTGTGCATCCACATCA
>SIBB01000219.1 GCA_009695395.1 Pedosphaera sp.
GTGGTGGCACTCCTCCGCCAACCCGCCAGTGTGCGCCAAGCCCTGCTAGCCTCCTTCGTGCTCGCCCCGCCGAAGGCCTTGGAGAGCTAGCCATTCGGCAGCGATACCTGCCTATCATCTGGGCGCCACCGGTTGTTCACAATCCCCTCCGTGGGTTGTCCACATACCTTGGTGAAACCCTCTATTTTTGGGCCTTTTTTGCGCGAATAACCCGCCAACAACTTTTTTCGCAAAACTGCTTGTCACCACTATATCTAGTGCTAGCCTCACCGCCGCTCCCCAACCGATGGGGTGTCCCGCAAGGCAGTCACAAGTGGGATACTCCAGCAGCGAGGGAGCTTGGCGTCTGATTCGGTCCGGCTGTATTGTGCAGCCATGAGTGATAAAGACGCTTCAGTGCCGGATAACTCTAGCCAACCGAAATCCATGATTGACGCTCCTGAGCCTATGCTCGCTCCTGCCCCCGCCGCCCGCCGCCCGAAGGCCGCCGTGTCCACCCCGCGCGCTGTGAAGCCCGCTGCCAAGTCCGCCAAGAAATCCAACCGCCTCCAGCGCGTCTTCTCCGACGCCAAGGTCAAGCCCTTCGACCAAATCGAGTGGGACCGCCGCACCGCCGAAATCACCGATGACTCCGGCAAGACGATTTTCAAGCAGGAGGGCGTCGAGGTGCCCAAGAGTTGGTCGCTCCTCGCCACCAAGGTGGTCTGCTCGAAGTATTTCTACGGCGACCCCGCGAAGGCCGAGCGCGAGAAGTCGGTGAAGCAGCTTATCCACCGCGTCACCCGCACGCTCGCCGATTGGGGCGTGAAGGACGGCTACTTCAGTAAGGCGGACGGCGAGCTTTTCTACGACGAGCTCACTTGGCTCTGCGTGAACCAATACGGCGCGTTCAACTCCCCGGTCTGGTTCAACGTCGGCCTTTACCACGAATACGGCGTCGGCAAGAACTCGGGCAAAGGCAACTGGTTCGTGAACCGCAAAACCAGCGTCGCCGAGCGAGCCCACACCCAATACGAATACCCGCAGGGCAGCGCGTGCTTCATCCAAGCCGTGAAGGACGACATGGAATCCATCATGCACCTCGCCTACGCCGAGGCCATGCTCTTCAAGCTCGGCTCCGGCACGGGCACCGACCTCACACCCATCCGCAGCTCCCGCGAGAAGCTCTCTGGCGGCGGCAAGCCCAGCGGCCCGATGTCCTTCCTCCGCGTCTATGATCAGGTCGCCAACGTCGTGAAGTCCGGCGGCAAGACCCGTCGCGCCGCGAAGATGAACACGCTCCGCGACTGGCACGGCGACATCGAAGAGTTCATTGACGCGAAGCAGAAGGAGGAGAAGAAAGCCTGGGCACTCATCGAACAGGGTTACGACGGCTCCTTCAACGGCGAGGCCTACGGCTCCGTGATGTATCAGAACGAGAACCTCTCCGTGCGCGTCTCCGACGAGTTCATGAGCGCCGCGCTCGAAGGCAAGGAATGGTGGACGCGCACCACCACGACGAACCAGCCTCTCCAGAAGAAGGACGCGAACACGCTGCTCAACAAAATCGCCGAGGGCACGCACATCTGCGGCGACCCCGGCCTGCAATACGACGGCGCGATTCAAAAGTGGCACACCTGCAAGGGCACCGAGCCGATTCACTCCACGAACCCGTGCAGCGAATACGTGTTCCTCAACAACACCGCGTGCAACCTCGCCTCGCTGAACCTCATGAAGTTCAAGCGCGAGGACAGCACCTTCGACGTCGAGCGCTTCAAAGCCGCCGTGCGCATCTATATCACCGCGCAGGAAATCCTCGTGGACAACGCGAGCTACCCGACCAAGGAAATCGCGGAGAACTCCCACATCTTCCGCACGCTGGGCCTCGGCTTCGCGAACCTCGGCTCGCTCTGCATGAGCTACGGCCTGCCCTATGACTCCCATGAAGGCCGCGCCCTCGCCGGAGCCATCACCGCCATCATGACCGGCCACGCCTACGAGCAGAGCGCCGACATCTCCGCCCAGATGGGTGCGTTCAAAGGCTACCGCGACGCGCGTTGCGCCGGCGTCACCCAACCGCTCAAGAAAGACAACGTGGACTCCATGTTGAGCGTCATTCACCAGCACCGCACGGCGGTCGAAGACATCCAACCCAGCGAGGAGTTCAACTACCTCAAGGACGAAGCCCGTCGCGTCTGGGACGGCGCGCTCGCCAAAGGCAAGAAGCACGGCTACCGCAACGCCCAAGTCACCGTGCTCGCACCCACCGGCACCATCGGCTTCCTGATGGACTGCGACACCACCGGCATTGAGCCCGACATCGCGCTGGTGAAATACAAACTCCTCGCCGGCGGCGGCATGCTCAAGATCGTCAACCGCGGCGTGGCGGACGCCCTCCGTCGCCTCGCCTACGACGAGACGAAAGTTGAGTCCATCATCGCGCACATCGAGAAGCACGACACCATCGAAGACGTCGAGGAGAATGGCACCACCATCAAGAGCGGCCTCAAGCCCCAGCACCTCGAGGTCTTCGACTGCGCGTTCAAGGCCTACAAAGGCAAACGCAGCATCCACTACATGGCGCACCTCAGCATGATGGCCGCCGCGCAGCCCTTCATCTCCGGCGCCATCAGCAAGACCGTCAACCTCCCCAGCGAGGCCACCATCGCCGACGTGCGCGACGCCTACGTGCAGGCCTGGCGCATGGGTCTCAAGTGCGTCGCCATCTATCGGGACGGCTCCAAGCGCTCGCAGCCGCTCAACACGAAGAAGACGAACGAAGGCGGGGACAAAGTTTCCACCGCCGCCGCAGCCACGGCCGAGCAAACCGTCACTTTGGAAACCCGCGTGAAGGAACTCGAGACCGAGCTGATGCGGCTGCACGGCGAAGTCGGCAAGCCCCTGCGCCGCAAACTCCCGGACACCCGCGCTTCCTACACGCACAAGTTCGATGTCGCCGGCCACGAGGGCTACCTCACCGTCGGGGTCTTCCCCGATGGCACGCCCGGCGAGCTCTTCATCACGATGTCCAAGGAGGGCTCCACCATCGGCGGCCTCATGGACAGCGTCGCGGCGCTCACCAGCATGTCATTGCAATACGGCGTGCCCATGGAGGCGCTCGTCCGCAAGTTCGCCCATCAACGCTTCGAGCCGAGCGGCTTCACCAAGAACCCCGAGATTCGCCGCGCCAGCAGCATCATTGACTACGTGTTCCGCTGGCTCGCCTTCCAGTTCATCTCCGGCTACCGCGAGGCGAACGCGAAGGACGGCCAGCCGAACCTGCCCTTGCCCGGACTCATGGAGATTGAACGCCAGAGCGTGAACCGCTCCGTCCCCGAGCTGCCGCTCTCCGAGGACACGGATATCTTCGTGAAAGGGGAGGTTGTAAAATCAGCCAATGTCACCGACCACACAGACCGACGGGTCGAGAGCCTCAGCGAGGCCCTGAAAGGCTTCATGAAAGACGCGCCGCCCTGCCCGAAGTGCGGCCACATCGCCGTGCGCAACGGCGCGTGCTTCAAGTGCCTGAACTGTGGTGAAAGCCTAGGCTGCTCGTAAGCGCGGAACGCATTCCAACCACGAGGCCGGGGAGCAATCCCCGGCCTTTTGTTTGCATTCGTCTTCATTCGGGATTTTCTCACGGTTGATCCGTTTCCAAGGGCCCTCGGTGACGCCGAGTTTTTAGCGGCGCACGGCCTCGCCAATGAGCAGCTTTGCTTTGTGCCGTCCTGGATCTGGATACGAATCACGACACCAAGCCGCGCCGCACTTGACTCCACGCGGGCATCTGCTGAACGTCTCGACTCCATGAGCCGCACGCCCCAGGAGTCTGCCTCCAACCCGTCCACCGCCGTGCCACGACCGAGATCGTGGCCCGCCACGCTCTTCGCCGTGCTCAGTGTGGCGCTGCTCTTCACGCTGCTGCACCACGCCGCGCGGGTGCCGGGAGCGGATGTTTCTGACGGCGCGCAACTGCTCCTCAGCACGGCCGCGTTGCAGGCGAACTCCACCTTCGAGCTGCGCTTCGACGAGTCCGTGGCCACGCCGGAGGAGTTGGACCATCCCGGCGTGCGCGTGCCGGTGGAGGTCGTGCCGCCGCTGCGGGGTGAATGGGTTTGGTTGAGCCGGCGCAGCGGAATCTTCACGCCCGCCGAACCGATGGATCTGGGCGCGCGCTACACCTTCCAACTCCGCCCCGGCCTGCGCACCTCGGCGGGCGCCCTCGTGAGCGCGCGATTGCGGCGCAGTTTTGTCACGCCCGCGTTCACTGCTGAATTCTCCGCCACGCCGGACGATGGCCAAAGCTTCGCCGCGAACACCACCGTGCGCCTCCGCCTCAACGCCGCTGTCACGCCCGACGCGCTGGCTGCGCACGCCGAGTTCCGCGCCGGTTCACTGCGCGTCCCCGTGCGGGTGGAGCGCTCCAGCCTCGGGGCGACGTGGCACAGTGCATTTCACACGCGGCGGGCAGGAGCACTCGAACCGCGCGACGACGACGCGGAGGAGGACGACATTTCCTCACTCCCGCCACTGACACGCGTGCCGCCCGCACCGGGAGGGCACGCCGGGGCTTTCGCCAGTTTTGCGCTCATGCCGAGCGCGCCACTCACACCCGGTGTCGAGTGGACGTTCGTCCTGCGTGCTGGGCTTCCCTCGCCGGAGACGCGCCGGGTGAGCGCGGAGCAATCGTGGAAGCTCGGGCGCGTCACGCCCTTCGCGCTCGTGCAGGTGGAGCCGGAGAGCCAACTGAACTCCGGTCGCCGCGTCGCGCTGCACTTCAGACACTCGCCTGCCGCTGGCGTGGAAACCAACTTCGCCAAATGGTTCACGGTCTCGCCGGCGCCGCCGAATCTCCGCTGCGAACGCGATTGGGTTGGCGTGCTCCGGCTGCGCGGCGACTTCGCACTCGACACCACCTACACGCTCGTCGCGCGCGCCGGCCTGCCCGCCGCCGACGGCCAGTCGCTCACCGACACCGTGACGCGCACGCTGCGCTTCGAGCCGCTGGCGCCGCGCGTGTGGTTCCCCGCCTTCGATGCCGCCCAGCTCGCGCGCGGCGGGCGGGATTTCCAACTCCTTGCGCTCAACACACCGAGTGTCCGCCTCAGCATCAAACAGCTCGACGCCCACACACTGCTCCACGCGCTGCGTGGCTATGAAGGCTACACGCAGCAGAGGCGGCACCAATTCAACGCTCCGAGCTGGGTCGACGGCCACACGCTTGATTGGAACCAGGTGCCGGGCCGCACGATTTTTCAATCGGTGCTCGAAACGCCCTCGCCCACCGACCAAGTGCGGCGCGAGCAAATCCCGTGGAAGCTCCACTTCGGCTCCAACGAAACCGCCGCCGTGATGCTCTTCGCCGAGCCGCTCGTTACCGACGAGCAAGGCCGCCAGCACTTCGTCCCCGGCCCGCAGGCCCTCGTGCAGCTCACCGACCTCGGCGTCGTGTGGAAGGGCGCGGGCAACGACTTGCTCGTCTGGGTTTTCTCCCACGCCACAGGGCGCCCAGTCACCAACGCCACCGTCCGCGCGATGACGGCGGAGAACGTGGAGCTTTCTGCCACCCGCACCGACGCACGCGGCGTCGCGCGCCTCACGCAAGTGCCGCACGAAGCCTGGCTGCTGGCCGAGACCAGCACCGACCGCCACGCGCTGCGGATCAACCGCTGGGAGACCGACGTGCCATTCCATCGGTTCCAGTCCGGCGATGACGGCGGGTTCGGTGGCAGCCCCGCGCCCGCGCTGCTCTTCTCCGACCGCGACGCGTATCGCCCCGGCGAGACCGTGCAGCTCAAAGCCATCCTCCGCGAGTGGCGCGACGGCAAGTTGCAGTTCCCGACCAACCCGCCCGTTGAACTCCGCGTTCACGATGCGCGCGGTGAAGTCTTCCTCCGCACCAACCTCACCCTCTCCGCGCGCGGCTCGCTGGACTACGCGGTGAAGCTGCCCGAGGGCCCGCGCGGCAATTGGAGCTGGTCGCTGACGATGGGCAACCCGCCGGCAGCGCCGAGCCAGGCAGCAGCGACATTCTCCGGCCCGGCCTACAGCGCGAGTTTCCAAGTCCGCGACTTCAAGCCGAACGCCTTTGAAATCGCACTCGATGCCCCGCGTGAGTTCGCCGCCGCCGCGCCGGTGCGCGTGCCCGTGAGCGCGCGCTACTTCCTCGGCCAGCCGCTCACGCGCGCGAAAGTGAGCTGGGAACTGGAGGCACACGATGCGGGTTTCACCCCGGCGGGCTGGCGCGATTTCCAGTTCCCCACCCAAAACTACTGGCTCGAACGGCTCGGCTTCAAAGCCAGCCAGCTCACGTTGCACGACGAAGCCCAGCTCGCACCCGGCACCAATCTCGTGCTCACCCCCGAAGTCGTCCTCAACGCGCAACTGCCTCAGCCGCGCTCCGTGCGACTGCTCGCGGAAGTCACGGACTTGAACC
>SIBB01000220.1 GCA_009695395.1 Pedosphaera sp.
GTGCGCGATGCACTCCAGCAGCGGCGGGGTGTTCACCCCCACGACCTCGCCCACGTAGCCGATGTCGATTTTCTGGCCGGGCCGATCCTGGTCGTCGAGCCACAGCTTGCGGCAAGTGAAGATATCCGTGCCCGCGAAGCCCCGCGCTTTTCCCCCGAGCGACTCAATGGTGCGCACGATCTCTGGATTGATCTCGCGAGAGAGCACCTGGTCCACGACGCCAGCCGCCGCCTCGTCCGTCACGCGCATTCCCTGGATGAAGTTCGCCTTCAACCCGGCGGCGTCCATCGCGCGCGTGATGGCCTTGCCGCCGCCGTGAACGACCACGGGATTAATCTCCACCGCTTCGAGGAACACGACATCGCGGGCCACGCCGTTGCGCACGGCGGGGTCGGGCGAGTCCATGAAGCTGCCGCCGTATTTTACGACGAACGTGGCATGGCTGAACTTCTGGATGTAAGGCAAGGCCTCGAGCAGCGTCGCGGCTTTTGTGATAGGATCGTGCATCTGTCAAAACACTAGCCACGGATTGCACCCGGATGAAACACGGATTTGGATTTGTCCGTGTTCAATCCATGCTTCGTCCGTGGCATAAACTCAGTTCGCGATGGCTTGGAGGAAGATGGTAGCACCAGCAGCCCGCACCTTCGTGGAGTTCGCGCACGCCGCTGGCACCACACAGAAGTCGCCGGGTTTCAGCTCGCAAACGGTTTCCTCCCACTGCACTGAGAGCTGTCCCTCAGTCACGGCGAGCACGATGACTCGGTTGCCGTTCAGCCGCGCCGGCTCGAGGGTGCGTCGCCGGATCAAATCCACGGTGAACAGGTCGCACTCCGCTAACCGGCGCGTCTCCCCCACCGCCGCCGGCGCCCACGCCTCCAGAGCCAGCGCCGGCTCAAAATCCTCGAAGTTAATCGAGGCCAGCGCCTGCGGGATGTGCAGCTCGCGGGGCTTGCCGTCGAGGCCTACACGGTTCCAGTCGAACACGCGGTAGGTCGTGTCGGAGTTCTGCTGAATCTCGAAGATGAGGCTGCCTGCGCCCAGCGCGTGGACGCGTCCGCTGGGCAGGAACATGGAGTCGCCGCGCTGCACCGGGATGCGATGGAAACACTTGGCGACGGAGCCATCCTGAATCCGCCGCTCGAACTCCGCACGCGTCGCTCCGCGTCGCAGGCCGACGAACAGGTCCGCGTCCGGAGTGGCGTCGGCCACATACCACATCTCGGTCTTGGGATCGCCCCGCAGCTCGGCGGCCTTGTGCGCAGGCGGGTGAACTTGGAGCGAGAGCTTTTCCTGCGCGTCGAGAATCTTCACGAGCAGCGGGAAGCGTCCGGCGCACGGCTGCGAGTCGCCGAGGAGTTCCTTCGCGTGATGCTCCATAAGCCAGCGCAGGTCGCGTCCGGCGAGCGGGCCGTTGGTGATGACGCTGACGCCCTCGAGCCGGTCCGTGATTTCCCACGACTCGCCGATGGGCGTCTGCGGTGGCAGCGCCTTGCCGTAGAGTTGCTCCAGCTTGCGCCCGCCCCAAACGCGGTCCTTGAAGATGGGCTGGAACGTGAGCGGGTAGAGGGCGTGAGACATTGCCGAAGGGTGGCGAGAGGGAAAGGCGTGGCTCAAGAGAAATTGAAGCGTGCTGCGTGTTCCGCTATGTGACAACCAGCTTTCGCTCCATCGGGGCAGACATCTTCCGCCGCGCCTTGAAGGCAATATACGGCGGGATAAACCAGCAGCGATGACGGAAGCCGCCGGGGGGCGTGGAGCTGTCGCCATGCCTCGGCTCGAAGGTGTCCTCGATAACGAAGCCGGCGCGACAAAGGCCGCCGAGGAGTTCATCCCAGCGATGCATGAACTCCAGCGTGCCGCTCTCGCGCAGCGCCGAGCCATCTGGGGCTGGCGGCAGTGGGCCAGACCGATAGTAGGGTTCCACCAGCGTGTAGCCCAGCGGCGAGATGCGCAGGCTGGTCTGCAAGCTTCCCGGCTGCTTGTGCTGGCTGATGTAGAGCCCGCCCGGAGCTGTCACGCGCGCGATCTCGCGATACACCAGCGCGATGTCCGGCACGTAGCAGGTGCTCACTGGTTGCACGACAAGGTCGAAGTGCGCATCGGGCAGTGCGGCGAGATTGTCCATCGAGGCTTCGACAGCGTTCACCTTGAAGCCGTGCTCGGCGGCGGCTTTGCGGTCGAGGTCGAGCATCACCGGGCTGATGTCCACGACGGTCGTCTCCGCACCGGCGGCGGCGAAGAGGACGCTGTGCTTGCCACCGCCCGCCGCGAGGCAGAGCACCTTGCGCCCACGCAACTCGAAGTCCACCCAGCCAAATGGGTTGATGATGAACTGAGGCTTGGCGAACTCCTTCTCCCCAGCAGGCCGGGCGAGCGGAACGTGCTGGCGCGCGAGCTCATCCCAAGCGTCGCGGTTGTGGTCGTGAACCGAGAACATGCCGGAGCCTACCCTGCTTCCACCGTGCCGAAAAAGAAAAAGCCGGGGAATAAATCCGCGGCCATGCTGACTCGAAGAATTCTCAGCTCCGCTTCTTCCACTCGCCGCCGGAGTCGAGCTTCAGTTGGCGCGGGCCGCTTTCAGTCGTCTGCCCGATGGCATCCAAACGACCGGTGCTGTCGCCGAACGCTTCCACCTTCGCGCCCATGCGCTCGGCGAGCGAGACGAAGAGATTGCACAGCGGCGTCTCCTGTTTGAACTCCAAACTCTGGCCGCTCTTGATAGAGCCGCCGCCGCGTCCGGCCAAGAGAATCGGCAGGTCGTGGTGCGCGTGGCGATTTCCGTCGGCGAGGCCGCTGCCGAAGACGACGGCGCAATTGTCGAGCAACGTGCCGTTGCCTTCCTTCACAGCCTTGAGCTTGTCGAGGAAGTAGGAGAACTGCGTGATATGGAAGGTGTTAATCTTCGCAATCTTCTCCAGCTTGCCCGCGTCACTGCCATGGTGCGAAAGGTCGTGGTGGCCGTCCGGCACGCCGATAAATGGATAGCTGCGATTACTGCCGTCGTGCGCGACGAGGAAACTCGCGATCCGCGTCGAGTCCGTCTGGAACGCGAGCGCCATCAGGTCATACATCATGCGGATGTGCTGCTCGTAGCTGTAGTCCTGCGGCAGGAAATCCTTCCGCAGCAGGGGCGCGACGTTCTGCATCTTGAACTTCTCAGCCTGCGCGATGCGCTCCTCCAACTCGCGGACGGCGGTCATGTATTCGTCCAGCTTGCGGCGGTCAGTCGCGCCGAGCTGGCGCTTCAGGGAGTTCGCGTCCTCCAGCACGAAGTCGAGGATGCTCTTGTTGTATTGCTCGCGCTTCTGGCGGGCGGCGGTTTCCTCGTTGCTGGTGCCGTTGCCGAACAGGCGCTCGAAGACCTGCTTGGGATTCGCCTCGGGCGGCATCGGAGTCGCGGGGCCTTTCCACGCGAGGTTAAACTGGTAGGCGCAACTGTAGCCGCTGTCGCATGCACCGGCGCTGCGAGCCTTATCGCAACCGAGCTCCAGCGAATCAATCCGCGTCTGGTTGCCGACGCGTTCGGCCAGCACTTGGTCAATCGAGACTCCGACTTGGATGTCAGCGCCAGCCGTCTTACGAGCGCGCACGCCGGTGAGCCATGTGGCATTCGCGCGGGCGTGGTCGCCGGGGCCGTCCGGACCGCCCCGTCCCGAAACTTGCGCGAGACCGGACATGACGCTGAAGTCGTCGCGATGGCTGGCCAGCGGCTGAAGTGTCTTCGACAGCTCATAGCCGCGGCCGACCGTCTCCGGCCACCAGTGCCCCATGTTCATGCCGTTCGGCACATACACAAATGCGGTGCGACGCGGAAGCACCTTCGCAGCAGCGGCGGAAGCGGCGGGCACCATCGCCTCAAGCGCGGGCAGTGCCATCAGCGTGCCGAGACCACGAAGGAACGTGCGGCGGGGCAAGGCGGTGTGTTTCATAATATTCGGCTCTCTTCGAAACGTAGGGCGGCAAACTCTGCTCTGCAAGACTCGACAACTGGACTGCCGGTTACGGGGGTGTGTTCACCGGGTCGCCACATGCGCATCCCCCTCGCCCCGACGCTTCTGGAACGGCGCGCTGTTCACCACTTCCAGCACGAGGCCGGAGAAGGTGTTCCGCCGCTTCGCCAACCCTTCGGCAATCTCCTTCGTCGCGCAGCGGTCGTAATACTCCAGCCCTCGGCCCAGGGAATAAGTCAGCATCTTCTCCACCATGCAGCGGATGAAGTCGTCCTTCTTCTGCCGGGCGAGCAGGTTCGCGAGCTCAACGGGGCCTTTGAAATTGTCCGCCGCGCCCAGGTCGCCACTTGGGTCAATCGCCGCGCCTGCGTCCAGCGTGCGGAAGCCACCGATGCCGTCGTAGTTCTCCAACGCGAAGCCGATGGCGTCCATGCGGGTGTGGCAGCCGGCGCATGAAGGGTTCGCGCGGTGCTGCTCCATCCGTTGCCGCAGCGTGCCGGTGATCTGCTTTTGGTCGTCGAGTTCGGGGACGTTCGGCGCGGGCGGCGGCGGCGGTGTGGCGAGGAGATTTTCCAAGACCCACTTGCCACGTTTCACCGGCGAGGTGCGTGTCGGGTTCGAGGTGAGTGTGAGAATGCTTGCGTGAGTCAGCACGCCCGCGCGCGGCGTGCCTTTGAGGCTCACGCGCTGGAACTCTTCGCCGGTCACGCCCGCGAGGCCGTAATGCTTCGCGAGCCGCTCGTTCACGAAGGTGTAATCCGCGGTGAGAAAGTCGAACACGCTCCGGTCCTCGTGCAGGATGTTCTCGAAGAGCAGCTCCGTCTCCCGCTGCATCGCGGCTCGCAGCTTGGCATCGAACGTCGGGAACAGCTTCTTGTCCGGCTGCACGATGGCGAGGTTGCGGAGCTGGAGCCATTGCCCCGCGAAGTTCTCCACGAGCGCCTTGCGCTTCGGGTCTTTCAACATCCGGCGGACTTGTGCTTCGAGGTTCTTCCGCAGCTGACCGCGCTCGGCTAGCTTGAACAACTCTTCATCCGGCATGGAACTCCACAGGAAGTAACTGAGCCGCGATGCGAGCGCGAACTCGTTCACCAGATGCACCGATTTCGGATTGTCCGGCTCGGGCTGCAACTCGCCTCGGAACAGGAAGTGCGGCGAGACCAGCACCGCCTTGAGCGCCTGCTGCACGCTTCCCTCGAACGACTCGCCGTGTCTCTGCCCGAGCTCGTAGAGCTTCATCAATCGCTCGACCTCCGCCGTCGTGACCGGGCGACGATAAGCCCGGCGCGCGAACGCCCCGATGACCTCGCGTGCAAGCTCCGGTGCGGTGCCGGGCGTGGCGCGCTTGGGGAAAATGCGCCGATGCGTCTCCGGCAGCATCTCCGCGGCGGCCTCGGGCGGGCCTTCGATTTCGAGATGATGCACGTTCACGGTGCCCTTCTGGTCCTTGCCGGACTTCCACTCGGCGGCCTTCTCAGCTGACAACCCCGTCTTGTCGCGCAGCACGACAACGCGCAGGTGATGCTTCCCGGCGGGCAGCCGGAACTTCGCCTCGTAATGCTGCGGCGCCGACTGGTCCGCCTCGACCATCACCTGCCGGAGAACTTCCTTGTCCCGCATGAACGTCAGCGCCATCGCGTTCGAGCCAGCCGCCTTCGCCCACGCCAGCGTGCGGAGGAAATACTCGCCGTCGCGCGGCGCGTTGAAGTCGAACGCCACGTCATCCTCCTCCACGCTGTTGAGCGAGACCCAGCCGTCGCCGAGCTGCTTTGCGTTGTAGCCCACGAGTAGCAGGTCCGGCAGCAGCCGCACCACGGAGTTCGGCGTTGGCTCCACGATTTCCACCCACTCCACCGCGAAGGCCCGCGTCTGGTTGCGGCCTCGCGCATCCTTCGGCGTCGTGAAGGGATTCACCAACGCCATCACCAGCTCATGCTGGCCGGCCTTCAACTGCACCGGCAGCTGGGCCACGTGCGCCAAGTCCGTGTCTCCGTGCACCTCGATGACCGATACCACCTTGCCGTCCAGGCGAATCTCCATCTTTGTCTCCTCTGGCGCGACGTGCCGGTTCTGTGTCGAGAGCCGCAGTTGATGCTCGCCATCGCGCGCCACGGAGAACTTCGCCGTCAACGGCTTCGTCCCCGAGACACGCCTCGGCCCGTCGGCGCTGGTCGTGTCATTGCCACCCTTGAGCTGCCGCGCGGCGATGCGTTGCGCCGTCGGCGTGGCCTGCTCAAGCGACTCCGATGTCTCGGGCGGGGCGAAGAGCTCGATCAGCTCGATGGCCAGCCCGCGCGAATACTTGCTCCCCGTGCCGGCCGGGCCGTCATGCGGATTGAGCATGCCAAAAGAGATTGAGTGGCTTCCTGCGACCAGTTGCACCTTGAACTCTACTACGCTGGGCGACTCCAGGGTGCCGTTGACGAAAACGGTCTGCA
>SIBB01000221.1 GCA_009695395.1 Pedosphaera sp.
CGCGCACGGGCGGGTTGACCTCGATGTCGGCGAAGAAGAGGTCGCGCGGGCGGGTGGCGTTCTTCATGCGTTCCCAGACGAGGCGGCGGCCGGTCTTCCAGGTGGTCATCACGGTGAAGATGAGCGCGCCCACGAGCAACGGAAACCAGCCGCCCTGGCCGACTTTGAGGAGGTTCGAGCTGAGGAACCCGAGTTCAAGCACGAGCAGAAAGCCGCAGAGTGCGAGGGCTTGCGCGGTGGACCAGTTCCACAACCGGCGCGCGGCGAAGAAGAAGAGCGTCGTCGTGATGACTTCCGTGCAGGCGACCGCGACGCCATAGGCGGCGGCGAGGTGCGAGGAGCTGCCGAAGCCCAGCACCAGGCCGACGCACGCGGCCAGCAAGGCCCAGTTCACGTGCGGCATGTAGATTTGCCCGCGCTCGGTTCGGCTGGTGTGGAAGATGGCCATGCGCGGGAGGTAGCCGAGTTGCACGGCCTGCATCGAGAGCGAGAACGCGCCCGAGATAAGGGCTTGCGAGGCGATGCACGCGGCGGCGGTGGCGAGGGCGATGAGCGGGTAGAGCGCCCACTTCGGGGCGAGGAGGAAGAAGGGATTCGCCGCCGCCTCGGGGTGCGTGAGCAGGAGCGCGCCTTGGCCGAGGTAGTTCAAGAAGAGTGCGGGCAACACGATGCAGAACCACGCGCGGCGAATCGGTTGCACGCCGAAGTGCCCCATGTCCGCGTAGAGCGCCTCGCCGCCGGTCACGACGAGGAAGACCGCGCCGATGATAACGAAGCCGGCATGGCCGCCGTTGGCGAGGAGTTGCAGGCCCAGGAGAGGATTGAAGGCCAGCAGAACCTTCGGCGCGAGGAGCACGCCTTTGATTCCCAGCAGTGCGAGTGTGACGAACCACACCACCATCACGGGGCCGAAGAGCTTGCCCACGCGCCCGGTGCCGATGCGTTGCAGACTGAACAAGCCCACGAGCACGACGCAGGCGATGAGGGGCACGAAGGACTTGATTTGATCGCTGGCCACGGTGAGGCCCTCGACCGCGCTCAACACGGAGATGGCCGGGGTAATCATGCCGTCGCCGTAGAGCAGCGCCGCGCCGAAGACGCCGCCGGCCATGAGCACGAGGCGCTGGCGGCTGGGCTTGTCGCGCTCGGGGAAGGCCAGCGCCATGAGCGTGAGGATGCCGCCTTCGCCGCGGTTGCTCATGCGCATCACGAAGCCGAGATACTTCACGCTCACGATGATGAGGAGGGACCAGAAGATGAGGGAGAGGACGCCCAGGACATTCTCCGGCGTGGCCGGGAGCGCGTGAGGGCCGCTGAAGCACTCGCGCAGCGCGTAGAGCGGGCTGGTGCCGATGTCGCCGAAGACGACCCCGAGGGCGGCCAGGGTGAGGGCGGGGAGCGCGGGGCGGGCCGAGTCGTTGCTTTGCATGAGGCGCGGGGAGTTTGCCGATACTGACGACGCGGAACGAATCAAATCCGAACCCACTGTGCGGCCTTGGGCAACTTCGAACGCGACTCGTTATCTCCGTAGAAACGGGTCAAGCCGCACTCGGCGCAGGCAACCAAGTTAAACTTAGCGAACCGCATGAACTCACCCAGTCCCCCTGACAATGCTGGTCCGTGACTGCCATTGGCGTTGGTCGTGGTTCGATAAAGCGACTCCGCTTCACACTCAGGACACTTCGCAATTTCAGTCTTCATACGCGCACACAGTTCTGTCCGGCGAAGCGCTGTGAACGCGCGCCGTCCGTCCGCGAGGGACGAAAGTTGCCAGCGGGGTGAACGTGGGTGGCGCACTCGCGCTCCCAGAGGATTCGCCCTTCCCCATGCCTGCGAGGTTAGCTGACGGGCTGGGCCTGGAAAGTGGCCCCGGTGACCTCACCGTTCGCCCCGGTCCGGTTCTCCGGACTTTGGGTCCCCCGCTCGCGCCTCAGGAAGGAGGCCGCGATTCGGCTGCTGGCCGAATGCATCTCACAATCGCGCTAGCCTGTCAAATCACGCGCCAGCAATCACGAATCCGAATTGCCTTCATCTGTTCCGCCGACATACTCCGGCGCATGAAGCACATTCTCATCCTCTGCGCGGCTGTTCAGCTCGTCTCCGCCCCGCTGGCACACAGCGCCGATGACTACAAGCTTGGCGCGGACTCCCAGCCGCAGCTCGGCACGCCCACCGGCACCCTCGAGAAGTTCACCTTCAAGTCTTCGCAGATTTTCCCCGGCACAGAGCGCGATTACTGGGTTTATGTGCCCAAGCAATACAACTCCGCCAAGCCCGCCGCCCTCATGGTCTTCCAAGACGGCGCCGCTTATCAGAGCACCAACGGCTCCTTCCGCGCCCCGGTCGTCATGGACAACCTCATCGCGAGGCAGGAAATGCCCGTCACCATCGGCGTCTTCATCAACCCCGGCAACGTGCCGGCTGCCGAGCCAGGCCAGAAGGGCCGCAGCAACCGCAGCTACGAATACGACTCTATGGGCGATGCCTACACGCGCTTCCTGCTGGAGGAACTGCTGCCGGAGGTCGAGAAGAAGTGGAACGTCACCAAAGACCCTGCTAGCCGCTGCACCGTCGGCATCAGCTCCGGGGGCATCGCCGCCTTCACCGTGGCGTGGGAGCGGCCCGACTCCTTCGGCAAGGTCATCAGCCACATCGGCAGCTTCACGAACATCCGCGGCGGCCACGTCTACCCGGCGCTCGTGCGCAGGATGCAGCGCCAGCCCACGTCCTCCTCCGCGACCGAACCGGAGAAGACCCGCTGGGCACAAATCCAAAAGCTCCGCGTCTTCCTGCAAGAAGGCTCCAACGATCTCGACAACCTCCACGGCAACTGGCCGCTGGCCAACCGCGAGATGGAAGCCGCACTGAAGTTTGCCAAGATCGAATCCCAGCTCGTCATGGGCGACGGCGGCCACGGCGGCAAGCACGGAGGCGCCATCCTGCCCGACACGATGCGCTGGATCTGGCGCGGCCACGAGAAGTAGACCCAGCAGAAGCCCGGCTCCACCACGCACCGAAAGAGCGCAAGATCACGCGCGGAAGCGGGAAAGCCACTGCGTGGCAGGAAACTAGGCTGCGCCCCCGCCCGCCGGCCGCTCACTCCACGGGTCACCCGAAATGTTTCTTGCGAGGAAGTGCCCACGATTTACAGTGGCCGCTAGATCATGAAGACAACTCAGCCCAACCGCCCGGCACACCGCAGCGGTTTCACCCTCATCGAACTCCTCGTCGTCATCGCCATCATCGCCATTCTGGCGGGGATGCTCTTGCCGGCCTTGAGCAAGGCCAAGATGAAGGCACAGGCCACCAATTGTCTGAACAACCTCAAACAACTGGGCTTGGCTTGGAACATCTACGCCACCGAGTTCGATGACCGACTCGTGCTCGGGCATTATCAGCAACTCAATGCAGCGGGCACAGCCACCGTGGCAAACAGCATCAACATGAGCGCCTGGTGCAATGGCGACCAGAAGGACGCGGGCGCCAATCCCTACACCCCGTATCTCCCGGGTCTGAGTTCAACAAACGAGCAGGCCATCAAGGACGGCCAGCTCTTCCGATATGTTGGCGCAGCCAAAAGCTACAAGGACCCCGCCGACAGGCGGATGACCAACGGGGTGAACAAGAACCGCAGCTACTCGATGAACAGCTGGGTTTCCGAGGTGAAGGTCGGTGGTGCAGGTTCCTCTGCCCCGTTCCTCGCCAACGCCAACTACCCCCTTTTCCGCAGGCTCGGCGACTTTACCACCACCAGCGCCACCGACGTGTGGGTGATGATTGACGAGCACGAAGCGGGTCTCAACGACTCGTGGTTCGCGGTGGACCTGAGCGGCAGCCGCACCTGGCTGGACCTGCCCACCGCCCGGCATGGCGGTGCCTACGCCCTGAATTTCGCCGACGGACACTCGGAAATATTCAAGCTCCAGCAAGTTGGAATGTTCTCCAGCGCGGCCCCCACCATTCCGCTCAACGTTGCACAAGCCGCACAGCCAGCAAACAACGACTGGCTCAAGCTCCGCAATGTGTCGGGGGGCAAATAAAAATTTTGATTCAGTTCTGAACTTACGCATATGACCACTTCGTCATCCCGCCGCGCCCGCAGCGGTTTCACCCTCATCGAACTACTCGTCGTCATCGCCATCATCGCCATTCTGGCGGGGATGCTCTTGCCGGCCTTAGGGAAAGCCAAATCAAAGGCACATGATATTGCCTGCAAGAATAATTTAAAGACCTTGGCGCTTGCTTCGATGCTCTACGGACAGGACTACGATGATTTGACCCCCATCACTTATGGCACTACGGCAGTAGTCGGTCCGGAAGGGATTTGGTATCGAAGCTTGGGCACTTACGTTGGGAAGGTGGGAGCCACAGGCCGGGCGGGTAAGGTCTTCGAATGCCCGGGTTTCAAGCCCATCGCGTCGCAAAACACTCCCGGCTGGCTTGCCGGCATTGGAATTTGCTATGCACAAAACCGCTATTTGACCCAGGAGCCGGGCACCAAGGTGCGCTTCGCACAGGTTGATGACCCGACGGAGACTCAGATCCATGCGGACACCGACGGATACAACGCGGTCAACTACCAGGACAACCTCGCTACTTTTCCCGTTGGGGTGAACACGACCCTCTATCGGCATGGAGGCGGGACGGAGACCAGCGGCATGGGTAACCAATATACCCGCCCAATTCCAGCGGGCATGGGGCTGCCCGTTGGCCCCACCGCGGGCACCGCCAACCTGAACTGGGTAGACGGCCATGTGTCCCAGCTGAAGTGGACCAACAACATCACGCGCCTTTTCACCATCCAGCGTGACTGACTCCCGCCAACTCCTCACCTCCTGTGCGAGGAGTTAGCAACTCGTGGTATGCGCGTTTCCTTCCGGGCTCCCGCTTCTTGTGACCTGCCCCGGACCAATTGAGGTCGTTTCCGACTTTGATTACGCCAGCCGCGTCAGCTCACCCGTGCTGTCGCCAAGCTGCTGGGTCTTGAGGTCCATCCGGTTCAGGAGGGAGAGCCAGAGGTTGTTCAGCGGCGTGTCCTTGGGATAGACGACATGGCGGCCCGGCTTAAGCGTGCCGCAACCGCCCCCGGCCAGCAGCAGCGGGAGGTTGTCGTGGTTGTGCGCGTTGCCGTCGGAGTTGCCGCTGCCGTAGGCGAGCATGCAATGGTCGAGCAGCGTGCCGTCGCCTTCCTTCACGGCCTTGAGCTTGCCAAGCAGGTAGGCGAGCTGCGTGGTGTGGAAGCGGTTAATCTGGGCAATCTTCGCCTTCTTCTCCAGGTCGTTGCCGTGGTGCGAAAGGTCGTGGTGGCCTTCGCGGACGTTGATGAAGGGGTAGGCTTTGTTGCTCCCCTCGTTGGCGAGGACGAAGGTGCAGACGCGCGTAGTGTCGGTCTGGAAGGCGAGCACCATGAGGTCGGCCATGAGGCGGATGTGCTCCTCGTAAGTCGGGGGGATGCCGGTGGGCGCGGCAAAGCCCTCGGGGGCCTTGGGTTCACCGAACTGGCCGGCGCGCTCGATGCGCAGCTCGATGTCGCGGACGGCGGAAAAATACTCGTCGAGCTTGCGCTGGTCGCTGCGGCCCAATTTGCCATTGAGCTCGCTGAAGTCGGCTTTCACCAAGTCGAGCACGCTCTTGCGCTGCGCGTCGCGCTTCGCCCGTTCGGCGGCGGAACCCGCTCCGAAGAGGCGGTCGAAGACGAGCTTGGGGTTCACTTCCTTGGGCTGCGGCTGGGTGGCTGAGCGCCAGGACATCGTGGAAGAGTAGACGCAGGAATAGCCGGAGTCGCAGTTGCCCGCCATCGAACCGGCCTCCGTGCCGATCTCAAGGGAGGCCAGACGCGTCTTGTCCGCAAGCCGCGAGGCGGCGACCTGGTCCACGGAGACGCCAGAGCGGATGTCGGTGCCGTCCGTCTTGCGCGGCTGGCAGCCGGTGAGGAAGGCGGCGAGCGCACGGGCGTGGTCGCCGCCGCCGTCGCCGTTGGCGCGGGCCTTGTCCGCAGTGAGGCCGGTGAGGATGGAGAAATCGCTGCGATACGGCGCGATGGGCTGAAGGATCGCGGGCAGTTCCGCAGGCAGAGCGCCCTCATCCTTCGGCGTCCAGTCCACCATGTTCTTGCCGTTGGGGACGTAGAGGAAGGCCATGCGGTTGGGCGCAGCCTTGCTGGCGGGAGTGTTGCCGGCGGCCCAACCCGTCATCGGCCCCATCGCTTCGAGCCACGGGAGCGCGAGGGTCGCGCCGAGACCTTTGAGTGCGGTGCGGCGGGAGAGCGGGGAGGTTTTCACGTGCATAATTTCGTTGGCGTTTTGGACGGGGCGAGGAGTAATTCCTTCAGTTGGCTATCAGCGGTCAGCGGTCAGCAACCAAGAGAACGTGCCCG
>SIBB01000222.1 GCA_009695395.1 Pedosphaera sp.
ATGCTGGACAAGCTGAAGATTCCGCAGCCGCCCAACGGCCTGGCGACGAACGAAGCCGAGGCGCTCGTGGCGTCGAAGCGACTCGGCTACCCAGTGCTCGTGCGACCCAGCTTCGTGCTCGGCGGGCGCGCGATGCAGATTGTCTATTCCGATGCCGAGCTGTCGCACTACATGCGCTTCGCCGTCGAGGCCGGTCCCGACCGTCCCGTTTTGGTGGACAAGTTCCTCGAAGACGCGACCGAGGTGGACGTGGATTGCATAACGGACGTGGGGCGGTTCGAGAACCCCGCGGACGGCACCATCGTCATCGGCGGGATGCTGGAGCACATCGAGTTCGCGGGCGTCCACTCCGGCGACGCCGCGATGGTCCTGCCTCCGCACACGCTCTCGCCGTCGGTCATCAACACCATCCGCACCTACACGCACTCGATGGCGCGCGAGTTGAAGGTCATCGGCCTGATGAACGTGCAATACGCCGTGAAGGGCGAGACCGTTTACGTCCTCGAAGTGAACCCGCGCGCCAGCCGCACGGTGCCCTTTGTGAGCAAGGCCATTGGCCGTCCACTCGCCAAACTCGCCGCGAAGGTCATGGCCGGGAAGACCTTGAAGGAACTCGGCTTCACCGAGGAAATCTGGACGAAGTATTGGGCCGTGAAGGAGTCGGTGTTCCCGTTCAACAAGTTCCACGGGCAGGACATTCTGCTCTCGCCCGAGATGCGTTCCACCGGCGAAGTCATGGGCCTCGACGCCGACCTCGGCGTGGCTTACGCGAAGTCACAGATGGCCGCGAACTCACCACTGCCGCTCAAGGGCAAGGTCTTCATGAGTGTGAGCGACGCGCACAAGGAGCACGTGGCGGAGGTCGGCAAACAGTTCACTGACCTCGGTTTCGAGCTGGTCGCCACCAACGGCACCGCCACCGTGCTGGAGCAGGCCGGGCTGAAAGTGCAGCGCATCTACAAGCTCGCCGAGGGTCGGCCCAACGCGATTGACCTGCTCAAAAACAAGGAAATCCAGCTCGTCATCAACACGCCCGCCGGCCAATCCCCGCGCGCCGACGAAATCAAAATTCGAACCACGGCCGTTTACACCAGCACGCCTATCATGACCACGCTCTCCGGCGCACGGGCCGCCGCGCTGGGCATCGCCGCACTGCAAAAGAGGGGCTACGCCGTGCGCACGGTGCAGGAGTATCACTGAAGCCGGTGCCGGCGGTTTGCAACCGCCTTCCGTGGTCAACAGCATGCCGAAAGCGGCGGTGGCAAGCGTCGGCACAGCCCATCAGGTTTTCCCCATGGTCGTATCAGCTATTATGGTTTCACTCCAACCAGCTCAAACTGTTACGTATGCACACGAATAAGAAGGCAACGTCTGAGTCGAAAAGAAAAATACGAATATGAAAATGCTCCTAATTCTCAGTCTCGCCCTCGCCACCACCCTGCCCTCGCAAGCCCAACTCTTCAGCCGCGACAACCTCGGCTCGGCTGTCTTGGGCGGCATTCTCGGCGGGGTCATCGGTCACAACAGTGGTCGCAAGACCGCCGAAGGCATCGGCATCGGCGCGGGCGCGGGCCTTCTGCTCGGCGCTCTGTCGAATGACTACAAGCGCCAAGCCGGCTACGAACCCGCCTACACGCCGGAGCCGACTTATTACGGCGGCAACCAATACCGCTACACCACGACCGGCGCAGTCCTCGGCGGCATTGCGGGCGGAGTCATCGGCCACAACAACGGGCACAGGACGGCGGAAGGGGTCGCCATTGGCGCAGCGTCCGGCCTCGTGCTCGGACACGTCGCCGACCAGAGCGTGCGCCGCCCGGCGAACTACTACCACGCGCCCACCGCCTACACGCACGTCCCGGCTGCGACGCACCCCGTCCGCTATCCTCACCACCCGCACGCGGTGCCGGTTTTCGCCGCCCAACCCGCCTTCGTCACCACCCCCATCGCCAGCGGCTACGTTGTGCCCGCTGCGACCACTGGCAGCACGCCCATCCAGGCCCAAACCGTCATCATTAACAACTACTACGGCGGCGCTGGCCCGATGGCCCCGGCGAACACGCTCTTCGGTCGCTAACCTTTTCCTCGCCCGCCCACGCGGGCAGCGTCAACCTATGCCCCACATGAAATCAAACCTGCACACTTGGAGTGTTTCCCTGAGCCTCACCCTCGCGGCTGGCCTGCTGGCCGGTTGCGCGAGCGGCGTCCAAAACCCCCGTGGCGTCTCCGTCACCGAGATGCGCCCGGACGAGCGCGGCTTCGTTGCCGGCACTGGCGTTGAGTCCCAAGACCTTGTGCGCGTTGCCGACAAGATGGCGCGCGGCATCCTGGGCGTCCCGCAAGTCACCCGTGCGCAAGGCACCCCGCGCGTCGTGCTCGACCCCGTGGTGAACGAGACCCGTTTCCCCATCAACAAGGACATCTTCCTCACCCGAATCCGTGCGCAACTCAACTCGCAGGCGTCCGGTAAAGTCATCTTCCTCGCCCGTGACCGCATGACCGCCCTCGAACGCGAGCGCGACCTCAAGCGCTCCGGACAGGTCACCAGCGGCAGCGACCCCAACGTCGTCGAGTTCAAGGGCGCGGATTTCTTCCTCACCGGCAAGCTCTCCAGCCTCACCACGCGCACCTCGAAAGGCGTGAGCGACTATGTCCTCTACACCTTCCAACTCATCGACGCCCGCACCAGCGACATCGTGTGGGAAGGCTTCGAGGAGATTAAGAAGCAAGGGCTGGAAGACGCGGTGTATCGTTAGGCCGTGAGGGCGGACTCCTGTCCCCTTCAACGCTGTATGTCGAACGTGCCTCCAACTCCGCTCGCGAAGTGGCTCGCCGTCGCATCCTTGGTGCTTTCCACCGGCTGCGCCACCTACACTGGAGACCCCGCCGCCAACTCTGCTTCGCCCACCACTGCCCCGACCGCCCCTCGCCGCGACCAAGTCCTCTGGAGCTACCGCAACGCCGCTCTCGCCATGCGCGCGGGCCGCTTCGACCAAGCCAAGACAGAACTAGAGGAAGCGCTCTCCCGCCTCGGCGGTATTTATGGTCCTGACAAAGCCGCCGCCAGCGCCCGCAGCCTGTTCAACGAGGAGGCCAAGAAGAACTTCATCGGTGAGCCTTACGAGCGCGTGATGGCCTACTACTATCGCGCCATCCTCTACTGGATGGACGGTGAGCCCGACAACGCCCGCGCCTGTTTCCGCACCGGCCAACTCCTCGACAGTGACGCCGAGAACAAGACCTACGCCGGCGACTACGCGCTCCTCGATTACCTCGACGGCTTCGCCTGCGTGAAGCTCGCCGCCGATGGCTCCGACGCCTTCGCCCGCGCGCAGAGCCACACACGCAGCACGCCGCTCCCGCCTTATTCCCCGCGCGCGAACGTCCTATTCTTCGTAGAGTTCGGCAACGGCCCGCTGAAATACGCCGCCGGCCAATACCGTGAGCAACTCCGTTTCCGCGAAGGCAACTCCAGCGTGAAATCCGCCGTCATCAGAGTCGGTGGCCAGACCCTCCCCGCGCCCGCCTACGACGACCTCTACTTCCAAGCCTCCACGCGCGGTGGCCGTGTGATGGACCACATCCTCGCCGGCAAGGCGCAGTTCAAGGCCGGCGCAAACTCTATCGGCGACGTCGCCATCATCTCCGGAGCCGTCCTTGCCTCGCACCAGAAACGCCGCAGCAACGCGGACGAAATCGGCGCGGGCCTGCTGCTCTTCGGCCTCGCCAGCAAGCTCGTCTCCGCCGCCACCACGCCGACCGCCGACACGCGCTGCTGGGAGAATCTCCCCGGCCACCTCAGCTTCACCGCCGCCGAACTCCTGCCCGGCCAGCACACCGCGACCATCGAATTCCTAAACGCCGTCGGTGCCCCGCACCGCGTCAAGACCGCCACTTTCATCGTGCAACCCGGCCGCGACACCGTCGTCTTTCTCTCCGACCGCTGAACCATGAACTTTTGCCGCGAAAGAACGCAAAGAACGCAGAAGGGAAATCCCTCTTTGTGCTCTCTGCGCCCTTTCGCGGATAAATCAGAAAGCAAACCAATGAAAACCATCCTCACCCTGTCACTCCTCGCGGCGACGTTCGCCCTCACCGGCTGCCAATCCGGCGGTGCTTACGAAGCCCGCAACGCCCAGCGCTACGACCTCGAAAACAAAGCGCCCTTCGCGCTCATGGATTCGATGGTGCAGCGCTCCGTGAGCAGTTCCGGCATCCAGAAGCAGACCTTGGAGGACGGCCGCCTGCGCGTCGTCGCCAACGTGCGCAACCGCGAAGCGCGCCGCATCCAGGTGCAGATTAGCTGCGTGTTCAAAGACGAGAACATGGTGGCCACCGGCGACGAAACTCCGTGGACCAACCTCATCCTCACCGAGAGCGCGCAGGAAGCCGTCGAGTTCGTCTCGATGAACAACAAGGCCAAGAACTTCACCATCCGCGTGCGCCAAGCCCATTAACCTCTGCCCGATATGAAAATCACACTCCTCCTCACCGCGCTCACCCTCCCGCTCGCTGCGTTCGGACAGGCCCGCCCTCCCGCCGCGCCGCCTGCGAACGCCCCCGTGCCCGTCACCACCGCGCCTGCCGTGCCCGGCGCGACGCCCGGCAGTTACGTGTATGAGCAGAAGCCCATCACCGGCCTGCCGCAGCTCATCACGCCGCAGCAGGCGCAGACCGTGATCGAGAAGTTCAAGGCCGCCTACCCCAAGCTCGGCAGTCCGCGCATCCTCATCCATGTGAACCGCGACCTCGTGGACGAGAAGACTGGCACGCGCCTCGCCTCGCGCAACGAGCGCACCGACACCACGCGCACGACGGTTGACTCAACCATCGCCGCCGCGAACGCCGCGCAGCCGAACAACGCCGTGACCATCAACGCCGGCGGTGCGGTCACGCTCTCCGGTGGCGCGGTGCAAGGCCAGTTCCCGCCCGGCCCCGGCAAGGTCACCACCACCAACGAGCGCCAGACCCGCGACAACCGCTTCACCGACACCGCGCGCGCCGAGCCGACGCTTGCCGACAAGCAGACCGCGCGCGACGTCGAGCGCCTCTTCGGTCGCCCGCTCCGCATGGGTGGCGCGTCGCTTGCCGACCAGCGCGTCGCCACGCAACTCCTCGCCAACCGTTCGCTCGACGCGATGCTCAAGGACACCAACGGCGAGGCCGCCCGCAAGGACCGTGAGGCGCTCGCGAAGATTGCTGACGTGGCGCTCGAAGTCCTCATCTCCACCCGTCAGCTCGTCATCCGCGAAGTCTCCGGTGATAAGGTCTATCAAGTCCCCGACATCCAAGTCTCCGCCATCCGCTTGAAGGACGCCGCCATCCTCGGTCAGGCCAGCGCCTCCGACATCCTCGGTCGCGACCGCTACGCCGGCCGCATTGTCACCAACTTCGACATACGAGAAATCACGGAAGCCGTCGCCCTCGCGCTGATGGAGGACATGACGCTGACGGTGAAGTGACCAACCTCCGTAGGAGACGACGTGAGGAGTCTCAAACCAGTTCTGAACGAGACCCTGCGGAAGCGCCAGTTGGCCGCTGCATTCTTCCCTCCCTCTCCCTTCATCGGATGAGGGGAGATGGCCGGGTGCGGGGTTGCATGCGCCGGCGTTGGTGGCCGCACCCCTCATCCGGCCTTCGGCCACCCTCTTCCCTCGCTTCGCGAAGGGAGTAGGAAAAGGCAGTTAGAGACTCCTCACGTCGTCTCCTACTTGGACAGCTTCCGGTTCAGCTCATGCACCTTGCTGACGATGCGCTCCTCCGTTGACTCCGCCCACGGGCCGGGGTGCGTCGTGCTAAAGCGCATCGCGCCGCCAGCCTCGTAGCCGCCTTCCTTCATGACGCGCAGACTCGGGATGTAGGCCATCACGTCGTTCGAGTAGCCCGCAACCCAGACCGTCGGCCCGGCCAGCTCCTTCTTCAGCCGCAGCGCGTAATCCACCACCACCTCACCGCCGAGCGCGACCATCGTCACCGCATCGCCGAACTGCACGACTTGCACGGGATAGGGATACTGCGTCGGCAGCTTCTCGCCCTTGTCCAGACGCTCCAGCATCCGCTTCGCGTGCGCGACTTCGTAACGGTCCTTGGAGTCGAGGCGTGCCTTGAACTCCTCGCGCGTCGGAGCCGGGGCGTAGTCAATTTGGATTTCCGCATACGCGCTGCGGAGCGGGCCGTTCACAGTCTTGAGCGTAGTGGCGAGCGCCGCCTCCACCGCCGTCGCGAGCGAACGCCCGTGCTTTTGTGCCAGCTCCACCGTGCCGCGCGGATAGGGGTTTTGGTCGCCGCTGCAACCGTTC
>SIBB01000223.1 GCA_009695395.1 Pedosphaera sp.
TTCTTCCTCCGCGCCCTTTCGCGGCCAAATTAGTTTTCAGCACCTCACAACGCGGCCACCGCTGTCCACGCAGTAGGGCCGAACTTGGATTGGAAACGTTCGCGAAGGCGTTCGGCTGACTCGCGGGTGGGAGTGATGGCGAAAGTCGTTGAGCCGCTGCCGGACATGAGCACTGCGGGCGCGCCGCTGGCACTTAGGAAACCCTGATACAGAGCGAGCAGCGGGTGCTTGGGCAGCGCGGGGGCTTCGAGCGAGTTGTAAAAATAGCGTCCGGCAGCGGCGAGGTCGGAGCCTCGGAGTGACTCGATGAGTTGTTGCGCGCGCCCCCCGCGTCCGTGGAGCGCGGTGGGGAAGCTGGAGAGCGACTGGTAAGCCCACGCGGTCGAGATGCCGAAGCCGGGATGAATCAGCAGGATGTGCGCGCCGCGCAGTGCGGGGAAGGGTGCGAGGGGTTGGATGAGCTCGCCGCGACCGTAGGCGAGCGCGGGCTGGGACTGGAGGAAGAAGGGCACGTCTGAGCCAAGCGCGGCGGCGAGTTCCTGCAACCGGGCTGAACTGAGCGGCAGGTCGAACAACTCGTTGAGCGCACCGAGCGTGTGCGCTGCGTTGCCACTGCCGCCACCGAGTCCGGCGGCGAGGGGAATGGTTTTTTCGAGATGGATTTTGATGCCGCCCTTGATGTCGGCGGCGCTCAGGAAGGCGGCAGCAGCCTTGTGGACGAGATTGGTTTCGTCCACGGGCAGCGCGGCGTTACTGCAAGTGAGGGTGATGCCGGCAGTTGCCTTGGCCGCCTCGAGCCGGTCGCAGAGCTGCACGGGTTGCATGACGGACTCCAGCTCGTGGAAGCCATCCTCGCGCTTGCGGAGGATGTTCAGCAGGAGGTTGACCTTGGCGGGCGACTGGCGAATTACTGTGCTCAAAACAAAAACGCGCCAGCACTCACGTGCCGGCGCGGAGGAAAGCAGTGTTGCTCAATACTCGAACACGCGGAAACGGCTGCCTGGGATGATGGGCGCTATCTCGCCGCCGGAGAATCCGATGCGCGAGTCGGTGTGGAAGATAGTGTCGCTAAAGAGACGTGGCTGGTAGGTGTCCGGATAAACCGGATTCACGGAGAACTGCTCGCCGCGAAGCTTGTTGCTGGGGTCGCGGAACCATTTCTCCGGGAAGGAATACGGGGTGTAGGGCGGGAAGGGGGCGGTAATAATTTCACTGAAACCGACAGCCGTGCGGGCCATGGTGCGGCCCATGCCACGGACGAGACCGGTGCTGAAGGCGGCGTCGGCGCCCTCCCAAAGGCCGGCCTGCTCAATGGAGCGGCGCAACTCGCCACCGCGGAAAATCTCCATGGAGTTGTTCATGCCGCGGCCAAGCTTGCGCTCCACCCCGCCGCAGCCAGTCAGCACGGTGGCGGCCACAGTCAGGGCGATCATCAATGGGATACGCATAGTTCGTTGAAGTAGGGGCGAAGAGTAATGTCGCACGGGCGGCTGTAAAGATTGAATTGGCCCGCATGAAATCGCCGGGCGAAAGTCGTGTTCCAGCCGGATGGAGGTGCTTAATCATAATACTGCTCCCGCCCTGTCGCGCCGAGGCCGGTCCACTGCGGCACGGACGGCCGGCACCCAGCAGTTGTCTTCCCGCTGCAGACCAGCTAAACCACGCAGTGCATGACCTTGACCCCCAACCGCCGTCTGGCGCTCGTGGCCATCGTGACGCTGGTGCTCGACCAGCTCACGAAGTTCGCCGTGCTGCGCTTCCTGGGCTACGCGCAGGAGCGGGTCGTCGTCGAGGGCTTCTTCAAGTTCGTCCACTGGGGCAACACCGGCGCGGCGTGGAGCATGTTCCACGGCAACAACGAACTGCTTACCATCATCGCGCTCCTGGCTCTGCTGGCGCTCTTCCTCACGCGTCACCACTTCGGCCTCGAACAGACGCTCGGCCAATGGGCGCTCGGTCTCATGTTCGGCGGCATCGTCGGCAACATCATTGACCGCATCGTCCACAAGCATGTCGTGGACTTCATCTACTTCCACGTCCAGACGCGCAGCGGCGCGGAGGTGGGATTTCCGGCCTTTAACATCGCCGACAGCGGCATCTGCATCGGCGTGGGTTTAATGTTTCTGCTCTCGTGGCAACTGGACGGCAAGCAGCCAGAGCAAGCGACCGCTGCTCCGCCAGAAACTCTCGCCAAGGAATCCACCTCACCTGCGTCGAAGGAGGCATGATGCGACCACCCCAGTCCTGCGAACGCGCCGGCTTTACTATCCTCTGTCTTCTCTCTTCTCTTCTCTCCCTCCCCGCCGCCGAACCGCCTGCCACTGCAATCATCTCCCCCTTCTTCTCCCCGCCTGCCGAACACGCGGTCCAGTTCGGCAACTACCGCTCTCTGTTGCTCTTCAACGACGGCTCGCCTGTGAAGACCGCCGCCGATTGGCCGCGCCGCCGCGCGGAGATTCTCGCGCAATGGCACGGCCTCATGGGCGCGTGGCCGCCGGTGTTGGAGAAGCCGAAGATCGAGTTCCTCTCCGAGAGCAAACGCGACAACTTCACCCAGCACCGCGTCCGCGTTGAGCTTGCACCCGGCGTTTCCGGTGAGGCGTGGCTACTCATCCCCGACGGCAAAGGCCCGTTCCCGGCCGTGCTCGTCCCCTTCTACGAGCCGGAGACCAGCATCGGGCTCGGCAAAAATCTGGGCCGCGACTTCGCCGCGCAGCTCACGCGCAAGGGATTCGTCTCGTTGAGCATTGGCTCACCCGGCGGCGACGCCCGCAAGCCCGAGCCGGGCCGCGAGGTGTGGCAACCGCTCTCCTTCCTTGGCTACATCGGCGCGAACTGCTGGCACGCGCTGGCGAACCTCCCGCAAGTTGACTCGAAACGCATCGGCGTGGCCGGCCACAGTTACGGCGGCAAGTGGGCGATGTTCGCGTCGTGCTTTTACGACAAGTTCGCCGCCGCCGCGTGGAGCGACCCAGGCATCGTCTTCGACGAACCGCGCGGCAACGTGAACTACTGGGAGCCGTGGTATCTGGGCCGCGACCCGCAGGTGACTCGCAAGCCCGGCCTCATCCGCGCCGACAGCCCGCGCACCGGCGCTTACAAGGTGATGATGGAGACCGGCCGCGACCTGCACGAAGTCCACGCGCTGATGGCCCCGCGCCCGTTCCTCGTCAGCGCTGGCAGCGAAGACCCGCCGAGCCGGTGGCTTCCGCTGAACCACACGATTGCCGTGAACGACCTCCTCGGAGTGAAGCACCGCGTGGCGATGACGAACCGCAAGGAGCACTCACCCAACGAGGAGTCCAACGCCCAGCTCGTCGCGTTCTTCGAGCACTTCCTGAAACCGGGGAAGTAGAGGGGGTGGGTTTGCTGGCGGCAGTCGCTGCCCGCGCTACTTACTTCGCAGACGGCTTCGCCTCGGGCTTCGACTCGTCCTTTTTCTCAACGAGTAGGTCAGTGCGGGACTTGAGCACGCTGTCGAGGGTCCACTTGGAGACGAGGTAGGTCCACTTGGCGAACTTCGCGTCGGCGGCGAGTTTGTCCGCGAGCTTCTTCTGCGCGTCGGCGAAGTCCTTGTCCAACTTCGCCTTGTCCTCGGGCTTCTCGTCCTTCTCGGGCGGGCGGACCTTCGGGAAGTTCGCCGCCACGCTGATCTGGAAAGGATAGTTGTCGCCGCTCGCGGTGCCGGCTTTCGCCGTGTAGGTGAAGCCGTCGAAGGTCTGCAGCACAAGCGTCGCGGGCTTGTCGAGGCCGGTCTTGTCGGGCTTCGGGTCGGCGACGACATCGGCGAAGGCGGGCGAACTTAGCGGGCTGCCGAGGGCGGAGAGCTTGTTGGTGTCGGCCTGCTCGGTGGGCTTGAGGCCGGCGAGTTTCCACTCCGCACCTTCGGTCTCGCGCGTGACGGTCCAGCCGGTCGCGGCGTTGGTCGCGTAGGTCACGGCGATGGATTTCACCCGCTCGACCTTGAGGAAGTCTTTCTCCAGCCAGTTCTCCGGCTTCGGCTCGGCGTCGGCGAACTGCTCGGTCGTGACGAGGACGGTGTCTTTGCTCGCCGTGTCGCGGACCCAGCGGCCCACGGGAAATTCGCCGCCGCCGAACGGCCCACCCTCGGATTTCTTCGTCAGCTTCTTGCCGAGGACGATGGACTTCATCGCCTTGCCGTCCTTGCCCTTCAGCTCGACGAGCGTGCCTTTGCCTTCGCCATCACCGGGGGTCTGCAACTCCAGCCGCGCATACTGCGACGCGCCGACCTGCTCGGTCTGCACGGCCTTCACGTCGGCGAACTTGCGGATGAGGTCAGCGATGGTTCCGAAGTTCGCCGCGTAATCGCCGCGCTCCTTCACGACCCACGCCTCGCCCTGCTTGGTGAGGTTCAGTTCGCCCGCGCTGGACTTGATGCTGACGGTGGCGACGGCGTTGACGTCGAGTGCTTCGGCGAGCTTCTGGCCGCCGCCGGTGGAGGATTTCTGCCAGTCGCCTTGGCGCTGCTTGTTGACGAGCAAGCCCGCGCCGCCAATGACGGCCACGAGCGCGAGGAGAGTGAGGAGCTGCTTACGGTTCATGCTTGGGAAAGGTTGCGGCCTACCGCGCCGCCGTGCGTTTGCGTTTGAAGACGGCCAAGCCAATGCCGCCGATGGTCACGAGCAGCGGCATCCCGGCGATGTTTGCCCACTTGAGGCGGTTCTCCATGGACTCGACCTCTTGGCGCAGGTCGCGGCGGAGCAGCTTCAGCTCGACCTTCACGTTGGCCTCCTGCTTGCGGAAGTTCTCCAGCTCCTTCTGCTGCTCGGGCGACATCACGAAGCGCTGACCTTTCTCCTTGTTGCGCTGAAGTTCGTTCAGCTTCTTCTGCGTCTCCTGCAAGCTGTCTTCGAGGCCCTTGATTTTCGCGCGGTAGGATTCCTCCGCCTTCACCTGCATGTCGCGCACGCGGGTGAACTGGCGCTGCACAATCGCCCGGCTGCGCGTGTTCATCAGCGCCGTGTCGCCGGAGAGCTGCTCCACGAAGTTCTGCGCGAGGTTCACGTTGCCGTTGCGCGGGATGACGACGCGCTGGCCGAAGAAGTCCTGCACCTGCACGCAGAACTGGTCGAAGAGCATGTCGGCGTCGCCCACGAGGATGACATGGTTCTCGGCGGCGGATTCCTTGAGCGCGGTGGACGGCGCGTCGGGCTTCTTCTCTTCGCCCGGCGCGGGCGGGGCTGACTCGGGCTTGCCGTTGGGGAAAGCGGTCTTGAACTTGCCGCTCAACCGGATGGCCAGCGCGTATTCTGTGCTGCTGGGCTTGAAGTCTTTCACGATGGCTTCGCCGGACATTTGGGCGAGGAAACCCTCGACGAGCTGAGATTGCGTCGTGGACTTGAGCAGCACGGCCTTCTTCAAGCCCTCCGTCGGCGAACCGGTGAACGCGCCGCCGAACACGTAGAGCAGGCTGTCCACCTGGCTGGTGGAAATGTCCTCGCGGTCAATCGCGTCGGTGGTGAGCGAGAGCACGGCGGGCTGCTGCTGCGGGCCGCGCTGGCCGCCCATGCGCGAGACGTATTTCATGTCGGCCACGCACTTGGACTTGTCGAAGCCGACGCCCCACGCGGCGAGCAGCTTGTCGAGCGAGGAGCTCGTTGGCGGGCCGCCGCCCATCATCGGGTTGCCGCCCTGCTTCTGCTGGTCAATGACCGACACCGTGTCGAGGTAGGCGATGAGCTTGCCGCCGCGCAGGATGAACTGGTCAATCGCGAACTGCGCCGCGTCCGAGATGTCGCGCGGGTGGATGACGAGGAGCACCTTCACGGCGGCGGGAATCTCCGTGGCAGTCAGCTCGATTTGCTGCACGTCGAAGTCGTTCTTGAGCTCGCTGATGAGATACCACGGCGGCTGCTGGCCCCCCTGCTGGCCCATGCGCATCATCATCGGGTTCATCGGCGTGCCGAAGACGGGCAGCGCGGTCATGACGCCGATGACGGGCTTGGCCGGGTTCGCGATGCGCGAGATGGCGCGGGCGAGGTCATACTCCAAGAGCTTCTCGCGCTCGGGCGAAAGGAACGGCAGCGCGACCTTCTGGTCCAGGCAGTTGATGGAGATGCCGAGGTAAATCTTTTCGCCCGTCTGCGTGGGCTGGCCTTCGACGCCGTCGAGGTTCGCGGAGTCCTCGGCGTCGGAGTCGGGCTGCGGGTCGAGCTTCTCGATTTCGATGAACTTGGACTGCTGGCGCAGCTCGGTGAGCAAGTCCTCGACGCGCTGGGCGTAGGTCTTGAGGAAG
>SIBB01000224.1 GCA_009695395.1 Pedosphaera sp.
TCTTCAACCAGTTCCTCCCGTTCTACCGCAGCATGATAATTTACGTCATCGCCCTCATCCTCGCCGCAGCCTCGTGGCTGAACTGGTCCGAGAACCTCAACCGCGCCGCCTACCGCCTCGTCTCGCTCGCGCTTGTCATCCACACCACCGGCCTGCTCTTCCGAATGTTCCTCGAAGGCCGCCCGCCCGTGACGAACCTCTACTCCTCCGCCATCTTCGTCGGCTGGGGCGCGGTCCTGCTCGGCCTTGTGCTGGAGCGCATCTTCCGCAACGGCATCGGCAGCGTGACCGCGTCGGCGGTGGGCTTCATCACGCTCATCATCGCGCACCACCTGTCGCAAACCTCCGCGACTGGCGACACGATGGAGATGATGCGCGCCGTGCTGGACACGAACTTCTGGCTCGCGACGCACGTGACCATCATCACCATCGGCTATTCCTCAACTTTCATAGCCGGCTTCCTCGCGATGATTTACGTGCTGCGCGGCGTCTTCACCCGCACGCTCGACGAGGTGACTGCGAAGGCCCTTCCGCGCATGGTCTATGGCATCGTCTGCTTCGCCACCCTGTTCAGCTTTGTGGGAACCATCCTCGGCGGCATCTGGGCGGACCAGAGCTGGGGCCGTTTCTGGGGCTGGGACCCGAAAGAAAACGGCGCGCTGCTCATCGTCGTGTGGAACGCCCTCATCCTGCACGCGCGCTGGGGCGGCATGGTGCGCGAGCGCGGCCTGATGAACCTCGCCCTCTTCGGCAACATCGTCACCGCGTGGAGCTGGTTCGGCACGAACATGCTGGGCGTGGGCCTGCACAGCTACGGATTCATGGACGCGGCCTTCAAGTGGCTGATGATCTTCAACGTCAGCCAGATGGTCCTCATCGGCGTAGGCTGTTTGCCGGAGCGGTTTTGGAAGAGCGGGAAAGGCCCGGGGGACACCGTGACTCCGCCCGCCGCAGCCTGACCAGAGGTCAAGTTGCATTACCGGCGTGAGCTTTCAATCAGCGTCTTGAGGTGGGTCTGCTCCCCGGTGCCGTGACTCTTTCATCCCCCGGGACGAAGAACGCATTTGGCACAGATAATGAAGACCGGCTCCTGGAGTTGGCGACCGTCGGGGCGGGGATCGCCGATTGAGCGGAGCAACCTTCCTTACCGTGAAACCTGCCCCGTCTTGGGGCTTGCCTTGGGGCTTGATTTGATTCGCATGTTTGCAGGATAATGCCCGCTGTTCGCCTGCGGCTTTCGGCCAGCAGTTCGGTCGGCGGCGAAAACAGAATGAGCCGGAGCCGGGTGCAGGTGTTTTATTCGGGGCGCGTGCAGGGCGTGGGCTTCCGCTACACGGTGAAGCGGGTGGCAGCAGGCTATGAACTCACCGGCACGGTGCGGAACTTGGCCGATGGCCGCGTGGAACTGGTGGCCGAGGGCGTGCGCGATGAGTTGGAAGCGTTCCAGCAGGGTATCCGGGATGCGGGGCTGGGTGGGTTCATCCGGCAGGAAGCGGTTGAGTGGGCTGCGGCCCGGAATGATTTACGTGGTTTTGAGATAGTCCGTTAAACGCTGTTCAATGAAATACGCGATCATCGCCGACATCCACGCCAACTTGGAGGGTCTCCAGACTGTGCTGGCGGATGCACAGGCCAACAAGGTTACCCACTACGCTTGCCTCGGCGATGTGGTCGGCTACAACGCGAACCCGAAGGAGTGCCTCGACCTGATCCGCAAGATGGAGATGCCCGTGGTCAAGGGGAACCACGACGAATACTGCTCCGTGGATTCAGTGCTCGAGGGGTTCAACCCCCACGCCGCCGAGGCTGTCAACTGGACCCGCGCCCAGCTCGGCGAGGAGGACATCCTCTGGCTGCGCGAGCTGCGCTACATCCGGCTGGTCGCCAACTTCTCTATCGTCCACGCGACTCTCGATGGCCCCAAACGCTGGGGCTACGTGTTCGACAAACTCGCCGCCGCCGCCAGCTTAACCTACCAGAACACCGGCGTTTGCTTCTTTGGCCACACGCACGTCCCCGTCGCCTTTGTCCGCGACGCCACGGTCCGCGGCGGCACCTACTCGAAGTTCAAGGTCGAGGCCGGCAAGAAATACTTCGTCAACGTCGGCAGCGTCGGCCAGCCCCGCGATGGCAACCCCAAGTGCGGCTACGTCATCTACGACATGGACGAGCAGACCATCGAGCTGCGCCGCTTGGACTACGACATCGCGACCACGCAGGCGAAAATTCGCGCCGTCGGTTTGCCCGAGCGACTGGCCGAACGCCTTGAGCTGGGCAAGTGAAGCGAAGTTGAAAGTTGAAGGTTGAGAGTTGAAAGGCCAGCCTCTGGCCTTCGTTTGAAGGTTCTCATTCTCAAACCCAGCTCCCTCGGCGATGTGGTGCAGGCGCTCCCGCTCCTGCGCCTGCTCAAGCAGCACCGTCCCGACGCGGAAGTTCATTGGTGGCTCGCCTCCGAGTTGTGTCCGTTGCTGGCGGGCGATGCCGACCTCGCTGATCTTCTCCCATTCGAGCGCAAGCGTTGGAGCTCGCCTGCCTACTGGCCCGAGGGCATCTCTCAAATCCGCGCGATGCGCGATGCGCGCTACGACTGGGTGATTGACCTGCAAGGTCTCGCCCGCAGCGCCCTCTTCGCATGGCTGGCGGAGGGCGCGTTCACAGTCGGGCTCGAACTGGAACGCGAAGGCGCGCACCTCGCCTACGACCTCGCCGTTCCGCGCCCGAAGGACAAGCCGCACGCCGTGGACTGGTATCTCGCCGTCGCGCGCGCGTTGGGCATTCCCGTCCACGACTCCTTCGCGTGGCTCCCACCGCGGCCCGAGATGGCAAGCCAAGTTGAAACCAAATGGCCGCGTGACCAGGCCCGCTGGCTCGGCATCAACCCCGGCGCCCGCTGGGACAACAAACGCTGGCCCGCCGAACACTTCGCCGAACTCGTCCGCCAGCTCGCCGCGCGCGATGCGAACTTCCGCTTCGCCCTCTTCGGCGGCCCCAGCGATGGCCCGCTCACCGACGCCATACTTCGAGCCGCGCCCGACCGCTGCGTGAACTTCGCCGGCCGCACCGAGCTGCCCGAACTCATCGAGCTGCTCCGCCGCTGCGAGCTGCTCGTGACGAACGACACCGGCCCCATGCACCTCGCCGCCGCGCTGCGCAAACCGGTCGTCTCCCTCTTTGGCCCGACCTCGCCGGAGCAAACCGGCCCTTACGGACAAGAACCGTTTGCGCAGCGGCATCCGCTCCCGTGCGCCCCGTGCATGAAGAGCCGCTGCCACTGGGCGGAGCCGCTCGCGTGCCTCACCACGATTTCTCCCGCTCGCGTGGCGGCCGCGGTGCTGACGCGGCTCGATGCCAAACCACTAACCAGCACTGACCGGCACTAATCAAACCTGCCGCCGCCGCTCAATCCCATTAGTGCCAGTCAGTGGTTCAATCTTCCGTTTCGTTTCGCACTGCTGACTTGCCCCGCCCCCGCCCCCGCCTACATTCCCCCCATGCCGGAGACGCCCATTGCCATCCGAAACACCCTCGCCGCCGTGCGGGACCACACGCGCGTCTACAAGGATTTCACCTACGTCTATCCCGTCATCTCGCGGCGCAGTGGCGGCCTCTCCATCGGCATCAATCTCAACCCCGACAAGGTCTGCAACTTCGACTGCGTGTATTGCGAAGTGGACCGTAAGACGCCCGGCAAGACCTCCGTCGTGGACCTCGCCCAACTCCGCGACGAGCTGACCGCCATGATTCAGTTCGCCCGCTCTGGCGGCCTTGCCCGCGAGCCGAAGTTCAATGAGCTCCCCCCCGCCCTCACGCAGACCGTGAAGGACATCGCCTTCAGCGGCGACGGTGAGCCGACGATGCTCCACAACTTCGATGAAGCCGTGCAGACCGTCGCCGAAGTGAAGCGCGCCGAGGGCCTCGCCACCACCAAACTCGTCCTCATCACCGACGCCGCCGGCCTGGACACCGCCAGCGTGAAGCGCGGCCTCGCCCTCATGGACGCCAACCAGGGCGAAGTCTGGGCCAAGCTCGACGCTGGCACCGAGAGCTACTACCACACCGTCAACCGCACGTCCGTCCGCCTCGACCGCGTCCTGCGCAACCTCCTCCTCACCGCGCGCGCGCGGCCCATCATCATCCAGAGCCTCTTCCTGAAACTCCACGGCCAGCCCATGCCGCCGGAGGAACTGGCGGCCTACTGCGACCGCCTCGCCCTCCTCGTGCGCGATGGCGCGCGCATCCGGGAAGTGCACCTCTACACCATCGCCCGCCCCACGCCCGAGCCGTTCTGCGGCAAGCTGACCAAGGCCGAACTCGAAGCCATGGCCGCCACCGTGCGCGCGAAGACGGGGCTGAAGGTGGTGACGTTTGATTGATATGAAGCCAATTCGGCGGCGAGGCTGGTGAGGTAGTTGCCGGCGGCGCTGTTGCTTGGGGAAAATAGGGGGCAAGCCCTTTCCATGCGTGTGCTGGGAGGGAACCCCAGCCTTAGGGAAACGCTGATTTAACCACAGAGACACCGAGTTCACCGAGTAAAGCCTGTGAAATTCCCTCTCTGTGTCCTCTGTGTCTCTGTGGTTAAATCCTTTGTTCAGCGTCTCCTTAGTAGGCAGCGCTCCCACCCGAGTTTCCAATCGGTGTCCAGCGATGATCGTTGGTCAGGGCAGACCGCTACGGTAGTCCGTTTGCATGGGTCGCCGCCGTTTCAGTATTTCTCCACCTTGGTAAACTTCACCGAGAATTCCGGCTCGGTCATGGCGCCGTCTTCCGTGAGGCTTAATTCCTCGATGAAGTCTTTGCCACCCTTGATGAAATTGCCGCTCACCCGGACACGCTGCCCCTCGCTCAGCTCAGCGATGGTTTTGAACAGCTCGCTCTTCATCGAGATGAGGGTTTTGTCGCCCAAGGCGGCGGACACCTCATTGTTGTTGTTCATGATGGTGATGGGTGCGCCGCGCAGTTCGATCTGCACATGGGCGTTCCCTTTGCTGGTGGTTTCCATCGTCTTCAGCGTGCCAACCCAGCCGTTGAACTCCAACGATTTCAGCGTGTCCGTCAGTGCATTCTTTCGCTCCGCTCGTAGGGCGGACTTTTTCAGCTCGTTGGGCGCGGCCTCATATTTCTGGATGAAGGGCGCCACGACGCCGACAAATTGCTGCTGCTCTGCCGGGACAACCACCTGTGGAGCAGCAGGCTTCTGTGAGCCGCCTGAAGTGCCTTCATTGGAAGGCTCGCCGCAGCCGCAGAATAAGGAGAGCGCCAGCGCACAACCCGCGGCACCCAGTTTTGGTGTCAAGTGACTCATAAACTCTTGAGTGGGGATCAGACCAGCGAGTTCCCGTCATTGTCCACAAGGCGGTTTCTGCATAGCTCGATCAAATCCGACAAGGCCCAGAAACCTAAGCCCCCCAAAGTCAGCAGTTGGCCGATGCCGCCCTTGGTTCTGCCCAGATAAAATCGATGGGCCCCGACACCTCCCAAAAAGAGGCACAGGAGGATTGCAGTGGTCTTGGATTTTATTGTGTTTTTAGCTTCGTTTGGTCGCGGATGTGGTCCACCCACACTCCCTCCTTTAAAACAGAACCCTCCACCTCACGCCATAGTCTACCAGACTAGATGCGCCTGCTCGTCTCGGGTGGAAAAAAGGCCGCCCGGGGCACGCGTGGCGACCCCGGGCGGTTCGTGAGGACGCGCCGCCTTAGCTGGCGCTGGAGAGAGCGGGCACGGTGGCATCGGTGGTGCCCTTGCGGGTCAGGCCGGTGCTGCGCTCGCTCTTCGTTTTGTAACCCATGCCCCGATACACCTCGGAGTTTTCCCCGTTAGGCTCCGCCTTCACATCGTTTACGATTCGCAGCAGCAGGTCATTGGCCTGCGCGTCGTTCGTCTCACGTCGGGCGATGAGCGCGGTGTAGCGCACCTCCGTTTCGGCCAACTCCTGTCGCACGTCAAAGACAGGTTGGAAGGCGCTCGCGGCCTGCGCGAGGGTGTGGTTGCAATAGGTTATCCCGGGCGCGAACTCGCCCCAGGCCGTCATGACTCTTTCGAGTTTTTTTGGGTCCATATAATGGCCGCCAGCATCCCGGTCCGCATCCGCGGAACCAGAACTAGAAGGACACTGGTGATGGCCACTAATAACTTATCCTCAGGCCGTAGATTTTTTCGGGGTGGACGCACGATTTCTTTAGCTAATAGAAAAGCGTTGGAGGCTACTCCACTGGAATGGGTTGC
>SIBB01000225.1 GCA_009695395.1 Pedosphaera sp.
GGATGACGGCGGCAGCGGAGCCGGAGGGAAGCGCGTCCACGGCTTGCTCGGCGACCTTGCGGGCCTTCTCGAAGCGCGTCTGGACACCGTCGGAGACGCCCATGCTCGCGGAGTTGTCGAGGACGATGACGGCGGTGACCTTGGACTGGCCGAAGACGTTGTGGGTGGTGGAACGCATCGCCGGGCGAGCGACGGCGAGCGCGAGCAAAGCCAGCATGAGGCAGCGGATGGCGAGGAGAATCATGTCCTCGACGAGCATCCGGCGCTGGTTCTTCTCGGTGGAGACCTTGACGAAGCGCATCGCCGCCCACACGACGCGCTGGAAGCGGCGGCGGTTGAGCAGGTGGATGATGATGGGCACGGCGATGGCGCCGGCCCCGAAGAGCATGAAGGGGTTGAGGAAGCTCATTTGACTGAGGTCTTCATGCGGAACGCGAGGTAGCCCGACAGCACTTCATGCAGCGGCTGCGCCGTGTTCACCGGGACGAAATGGACGTGATTCTTCTCGCAGCCCTGACGCAGCGTGGTGCGGAAGCGCTCCAACTCGGCTTGGTAGCTGGCGCGGATTTCCTGCGGGCGGGTGAGGATATTCGGGATGGCTTCGAGGCCGATGAACTCGATGAGGCCGTTGAACTTGAACTCGATTTCCGCGGGGTCGAGCAGGTGGAAGACGACGACCTCGCTGCCACCGAACCGCAGGTGCTGGATGCCTTCGAGGATTTTTTCCTCGTCGTCGAAGAGGTCGCTGATGATGACGACGATGCCGCGCCGACGGACTTGCCGGGCCATCTCGTGGAGGATGGCGGCGATGTTCGTCTGCCGCGTGGGCTCGAAGGCGGCGAGCGTGGCAAGCACCTTGTGAATCATCGCGTGGCTGTTGCTGCGCGGCAGATACTCGCGGGTCTCGTTGTCGAAGATGTCCAGCGCCACGGCGTCGCGCTGGTGCAGGATTAGGTAGCTCAGGCAGGCGGCGAGCATCTTGCCGTAGGCGAGCTTGGTGTAGCCGCCGGAGCCATATTTCATGGACTCCGAGCCGTCGAGGAGGATGTGTGCGACGTAGTTGGTCTCCTGCTCGAACTGCTTGATGTAGTAGCGGTCGGTGCGGCCGAGGACTTTCCAGTCGAGGTAGCGCAGGTCGTCACCGGGCGCGTATTCGCGGTGCTGGGCGAACTCGATGGCGAAGCCGTGGTAAGGGGACTTGTGCTCGCCCGCCATGTAACCCTCGACGAGGTAACGCGCGTGCATCCCGAGCGTCTCGGCGCGGGAAATCGCGACGGGGTCGAGGAGCGTGGCGAGAGTGGCGGCGTCCATCAGCGGGAATTGCGAATGGGAAATTGCGAATAGAGAATGTGGCGAACGAGCCGGCGGTCAGGCGTCGGATTCGTCATTCGAAAATCAAAATTCGACATCTCAACCGACTTTCTGGTCCTTCGGAATCGCCTCGAGAATCTTCTTCACCACGTCGTCGGCGGTGATGCCTTCGCTCTGGGCGGCGAAGTTCGGGATGATGCGGTGGCGGAGGATGGGCGCGGCCACGGCGGCGATGTCGTCGCAGCTCACATGAACTCGGCCGTTGAGCATGGCGCGGGCTTTCGCGGCGAGGATGAGGTTGAGGCTCGCGCGCGGGCCGGCACCCCACGAGAGGAACTTCTTGCAGTAGTCGAGTGCCTCCGGGGTCTTGATGCGCGTCACGCGGACGATGCGCTCGGCGTAGTGGTAGACGTGCTCGGCCACGGGCATGCGGCGGACGGTGGCTTGGAGGTCCAGAATCTCCTCCTCGGTCAGGACGGCGGTGGGCTTCTCGATGGGCGCGCCGGTGGCCATTTTCATGATTTGGAGTTCCTCCGCCGTGGAGGGGTAGTCCACGTTAATCATGAACATGAAGCGGTCGAGCTGCGCCTCGGGGAGCGGGTAAGTGCCTTCCTGCTCGATGGGGTTCTGCGTCGCGAGCACGAAGAACGGGTTGGGGAGCGCGTAGTCGGTGCCGCCGACGGTGACCTTGCGCTCCTGCATGGCCTCGAGCATCGCGGCCTGCGTCTTGGGCGGCGTGCGGTTGATTTCGTCGGCGAGGACGATGTTCGCGAAGATGGGGCCTTTGAGAAAGCGGAACGCGCGCTCGTTGGTCTTCGGGTCCGAGTAGATGACCTCGGTGCCGGTGATATCGCTGGGCATCAGATCGGGCGTGAACTGGATGCGCTTGAAGCCGAGGTGCAGCGTCTGCGCGAGCGAGGAGACGAGGAGCGTCTTGGCCAAGCCGGGCACGCCGACCAGCAGCGCGTGGCTGCGCGTGAAGATGGCGATGAGCGTCTCCTCAATGACGGCGTCCTGGCCGACGATCACCTTCCTCAGTTCGCTCTTGATGGTGGCGGTGGCGGCTTTGAGCTTGGCCACTGACTGCAAATCCTTTTCGTCCGTTGCGGACTCAGTCGTATTCGTCATCGGTTAGTCTTTCAGTTAAACTTCGAACGTTTCGTGCGCAAACCCTGCTAATTCACACAATCCCGCTGGCTTTTGGCGAAGCAAATATTCCAGCGAACTCGCAGCGGACGAGGTGAAGCAGAGTGCCATTCAACTGCGCAAGAATTTTTCCGCTGCGTGGTCCGCGAAACGCATGCCGCGCGGGGTGAGTTGAAACCGTTCAGCGGTGCGCGTGGCGAAACCCTCCGCGACGAGCGTGTCCATGTCGGCCGCCCAACCGGTGCGGAGGTCGAAGCCGGTGGCGGCGTGAAACTCGTCGAAGCTCCAGCCCACGTTCATGCGCAGGCCGAAGGCGCCAATCTCACCGGCGCGGGCGAGCGGCGGGAGTTCCTCCCGCTGCTCGATGGCGCGGACGCCCTTCTCCAGTTGCTCGCAATAGAGCTGGGTGTTCGACCAGTTCTTCGTCCGCACGCCGCGCGCGTAACCGGCGGCGCTGGGGCCGAGGGCGTGGAACTGGCCGCCGCGCCAGTAGTTGACGTTGTGGCGGCAGGCGAGCGAGGGGGGAGTCGAAGGTTGAAGGTTGAAAGTTGAAGACTCTCGGTCACGCGCGAAGTTCGCGACTTCGTATTGGCGGAAGCCGTTCGCCTCGACCGTCGTGACCAGTTCCGCATACATCGCCTCGGTGAGTTCCTCGTCCACGGAGAACTCGCCGGCTTGGAGCTGCGCGAAGAGCGGCGTGTCATCCTCGTAGATGACCTCGTAGCAGGAGAGATGTTCGCTGCCGAGGGCGAGGGCGTCGCGCAGAGTTGTGCGCCACAGGTCCATCGTCTGCGTGGGGATGGCGAACATGAGGTCCACGTTGATGTTCGCGAAGCCAGCGGCGCGCAACGTGTCGAACGACTTGAACACCTGCTCGCGGCTGTGGATGCGTCCGAGCCGCTCCAGCAGCCGCTCATCCAGCGATTGCACGCCCATCGAGACGCGGTTCACGCCGTAGTCGCGCAGGAGCTTGGCCTTGTCGGCGGAGACGGTGGCGGGGTTGCACTCGACCGTCCATTCCTCCGCGCCGAGCAAGCCGAGACGCTCGAAGGCTTTCAGGATTTGTTCCCACTGCTTGAGGTTCAGCAGCGACGGCGTGCCGCCGCCGAAGAACACCGTGCGCGGCTTCAGCTCATGCGCGACCAGCTCCAGCTCCCGCACCAGCGCGTTGACGTAGCGGCTGACGAGGTCGTCCTTCGGCACGGCGGAGTAGAACGCGCAATACTCGCACTTGTGCGCGCAGAAGGGGACGTGGAGATAAAGCGAGGTGACCGGTCCAAAGTCGGAAAGTCCAAGGTCCAAAGTCGAAGACTGCGACGTTCGGCCACCCTCGGGAACTTTGGACTTTGGACTTTGGACTTTGGACAAGTCCCTGGTCACAACTTCAAATGCTCCCACAAGTCCGCCGGCTGGAGCCGCAGGTTGATGTAGAACGGGCCGAACTCCCCGAAGCGGGCGCTCACCTCGTCGAAGCGCATCTCGTAGATGATTTCCTTCACGGCATCGAGCTGGTGCGCGATGAGCGTCACGCCCCACTCGTATTCGTCCATGCCCGTGGAGCCGGTGATGAGCTGGGAGATACGCCCGGCGTATTTGCGGCCCGTCTTCGCGTGGCTACCCATCAGCTTTTTGCGCGTGTCGAAATCGAGCATATACCAGTTGTCGGCGAGGTCGCGCTTCTTGGTCATGCCGTAGAAGCACATGATCTCCCAGTCCGCCAGCTCGGGGTTGAGGCGGTAGTGTTTGTATTCGTCGTTGCGCGTCTTGGCGGCGGCGAAGGCTTCGTCGAACTCCGGCGTGCCGGGCTGGAGCTTGCGTTCGCCGTGCTGAATCATCCGCTTCATGTCTTCCTCGGTCGTGACGTATTCCGGCAGCTCCGTGACGCTGAGGTAGGAGTAAACCAACTGCAACGCACCCGCGGGAAAGGCGAGTTCCACCTCGCGTTGCATCGCGCTGAGTTGCTGCAACTCGGCGGCGTAAATCATGAAGCCCAGATCCGCCTTTCCCCCGACGCCCGCGTAAGTCGCCACGCGCGGCGCGGCGGGCCCGGCGAACTTCGTGGTGAGGGCGTCAAGCCGTTCGCGCGTGGCAGCAGACTCGCCGGCGGGCAGCGCCGCCCAGCGGACGCGGTCAACGCGGAAGAACAGGTGCAGGACGTGGATGCCTTGGCCGAGGGTGATGGAGGGAATGGGCATGAGGGGAAAAGTAATCAGTGTTCAGTGTTGAGTAATCAGTCGCGGAAGCGTGGCCGAGGCCGTGCGGGGCAATCAACTCTCAACTCTCAACTCTCAACTTCGGCCTCACTCCACCAGCATCGCCTGATCGAGCATCGCGGAGAGTTGGGTCACGATGGATTCATCGCTGGCGATGAGCGTGGCCCCCGCGGCGAGCGCGGCGGCTTGGAGCTTCTCGTGCCCCGGACTGCTGAAGGCGAGGATGGGCAGATGCGCAGTTCTGGGGGTGGTTTTGAGCGACTTGATGGCCGCGAAGGCATCGGAGTTCTTGAGCTCCAAATCCACGAACACCCCCAGCGGCTTCTCCTGCTCGGCGGTGGCGACGAGGCTGGCGGCGTCCGTGAGGTGCTGGATTCGATAGCCCTGGTCGCGCAGCTTGTTTCCGAGCGCACTGCCGGGGAGCAGGCGTTCGTAAAGTAACAGGGCGAGTGGACTGGTCACGTGCGAAGGGTGGGGAGCCGAGGCGGGAAAAGCAAAGTCAATGACGGCAGGCTAGCGCACGACCACTCGCAGGTTTTGCGCATCAATTACATACTGTTGCCCCCGCGGAGGCGTTGGGACTTTGGAGATAAACTTCGCCTTCGCTAGCTCTTCAAGACTGGCAGGGGCTTGTCCACGCGACGTGAACCACGCCTGAACCGCCTCGTTCAGCTCGGTAAGCGTCGGTTCTTTGAGGCTGGCCACTTCAACAACCGGAGCGACGGGCACGGGCGCGGGCTTCTTTCGGCACGCGGACAAAGCGGCGACACAGAGAAAGCAAACAAGCAGGAGGCGCATGGTGTTATTGGGGAGATTGTCCCGCCGCAGTTACAGCTTGTCCCATAGCGCCCGTGGGTCGCCGGCCAAAGTGGTGGCCTCCATTCCAGTCTGACTGGGTTTCATAAGGTCAGCGTGGCCGTCCACGAAACCGATTGGCGCGCGCTTGTTGTGGCGGGCGATGATGCGGACCGGGTCGGAGGTTTGGAAGAAGGTCGTGTTGGAAGGAACACGCATATAGACATGGCCTGTCTGCGGAACTTCTTCCCAGGAGTCAGGGTCAACGACGGTCGGGTTGCTCACCCGGCCAGCATCGGAAAAAACGAGCGTGTCAGCGGGCTTGCTTACCTGGGCTTCGCGAATGCGGGCCGTTGCACCCACGGGAGAAGTGAGGCCAAACTCGGGATGGTTCATTCCAATGCCGAGCTTGTGGATGCTGCTGGCCCCACCTGCTGAAGTCGTGCTGTCCTGCATGAGCGCCACGCAGTTGAACGATTTGGCCTGATTCGGGATGTAGCGGCTCAACTTGTCCGGCCACCAGACCGTCCCGACACCGCCAGCCTGAAGCAGGCGGTCCGCCAAGGCTGGCTCGTCCGGCAGATTTGGCCCTTGCCGCCACAAAAAAACAAAAGTGTTGTCGTTGTCATCCAGATACAGCTTCGAGGCCAGCGCTATCTGGCGGTTGTTGTTCAGGCACTGGATGCCCTTGGCCTTGGACTTGGCTTTCGAAAGTGCAGGCAAGAGCATTCCTGCCAGAATCGCGATGATGGCGATGAC
>SIBB01000226.1 GCA_009695395.1 Pedosphaera sp.
CCCACGGCGCACAGCAACAGCGGCTGGCTCGTCGCCGCGCTGCACGCCGGCGAGGCCCAAGGCGGTGACACACGGGGCCGCCAGTCCGCCGCGCTGCTCGTGGTGCGGGAGAAGAGCGGCTACGGCCGCGCCACCGACCGCTACATTGATGTGCGCGTGGACGGCCACCCCGATCCGAACGTCGAGCTCTCGCGTCTGCTCGAAATCCACAAGCGCTTTTACCCGAGCCTCCACCGCAACCGCCCGGTGCGCTGATGGCCACTACCGTCGAGCCATCGTGGCGACATCGCATCGCGCTGCGGTTGGGCCGGGCGGTGTTGATTGTGTTCGCAGTGCTCGCGTTGCTGTCCATGACTGGCTCCGTGCCAAACAACCTCGGCCTCACCGGCGGCAAGCTCGCGCCATGTCCTGACTCGCCCAATTGCGTCAGCAGCGCCGCGACTGATCTGCGCCACGCCATCGCGCCGTTCGTGCTGGACCGCTCGCTCGGGGCGGCGAAGGAGGAGTTCAAGCGAGCTATCGCCACGCTGCCGCGCGCCAAGCTCATCTCGGAGACGGACAACTACCTGCACGTCGAGTTCCGCAGCCTTCTCTTTCGCTTCGTGGACGACGTGGAGTTTCACCTCGACGGAGCGACGAAGACGATTCACGTCCGCTCTGCCTCGCGCGTCGGTCACAGCGACCTCGGCGTGAATCGACGTCGCATCGAGTTCATCCGCGCGCTATTGCCGGAGACGATGCGGCGCGCGCGGTAGCCGCCGAGGTAAGGAGGTGGATTCGTCCGAACGTCACAGAGTCCACCTCTTCACATCGGCGGCTACGAAACGATCGGAACCTTGTAGTTTTCAGCGTCCCGCTGCTGGTGGAAAATTGCGTGCGTGATTGACGACGGATTTCCCCCCCGGCAGGGTGCGGACTGACCTCTAACACGCTTATGAACAAACTCACCTGTCTAACTCTCTCCCTGCTCATCCTCCCCAGCCTAGCGCTCGCCGCCGAGCCGGGTGCCCTCTCCGTGCGCGGCAACCCGCTGCCGGAGGCACTGCTCTCGATGGTCGTCTTCGCGCTCGTCGGCATCGTCACGGCCATCGGTGGCTACCGATTGTTCGACAAGTTCACGCCCGGCGACCTGCACAAGGAGATTTTGGAGAACAAGAACATCGCCGTGGCTATCATCGCGGCGGCGGTCATTCTAGGCGTTTGCCTGATCGTCGCGGCGGCCATCATGGGCTGAGCGCGGCTCACGCTACTTCCGTGAAACGAAGCCAACACATCCGACTGGTGCTGGTGGGCAGTTTGTCCACGGCGGCCTTGGCGGGCGGCGCGTCCGAGGCGCAGGCACAGTCCACGCCCACGCGCGCCTACGCGCTGCAAGGCAACGCGTTCACCAACGACCACTACCTTTCCTACGCGGGCTACTACCACGCGCCGTATCGCGCTTGGTTTCCGCATCGCTACAATCACTTTGACCCACAGCAGCAGAAGTATTTCCACGGTGGCCTGTGGACCGAGCAACCGCATCAGAGCATCACAAATATCTCCACCCCTCTGCCGCAGGCGGTGAATGCCGCCATCGCCGCGCAGCCCAAGCCGCCGCCCAGCACCAGCACCAGCAGCACGACGACCACCCGCAGCGGTTTCGGCAGCACGTCGCACTCGTGGGGAGGAGGAGGAGGCATAGGTTCCTGATGAATTCTACGAATTCACCGCAATCCGTGCCGGCGACTTCCAGTCGCCGCGCCTTCGCCCTGACGCAAGCAACGAACGGTGATTGCAAATCGCCGGCACAACGATGACCCGCCATCTCACCAACCCGCGCGCTGACTGGCCGGCGAAGGTCGAGCAGGTCGGCCTCACCTACCACTCGCACCCACACGGCCCTTACTGGGACGAGTCGGCCTGCTACGAGTTGAGCGCCGATGAAGTCGCCGCGCTCGAAGCTGCCGCGAACACGTTGCACCCCCTCTGCATCGAAGCTGCGGACGCGGTGATTCAACACGGCTGGTGGGACCGCCTCGGCATTCCCGCCGCTGCTGTGCCGGCGATTCTCGCAAGCTGGGAGCGCGATGACTTCAGCGTGTATGGCCGGTTCGACTTCGCCTTCGACAGCGCCTCGCCGCCGAAGCTGCTCGAATACAACGCCGACACGCCGACCGCCTTGCTCGAAGCCGCGGTGGTCCAGTGGTTTTGGTTGCAGGACACGCGCCCGGCCAGCGACCAGTTCAACTCCATCCACGAGCGGCTCATCGCCGCATGGCAGCGCTGGGGCGGCAAGGCGCTTCACTTCAGTGCCATCAAGGACCACCCCGAGGACGAGCAGACGGTGCTCTATCTGCGCGACACCGCCGAGCAGGCAGGCGTGGCGACACAGTTTGTGTATGTCGAGGACATCGGTTGGGACGGCGGCCAGTTCGTGGACCTCGCGGGTGCGCCCATCGTGCAGTGCTTCAAGCTCTATCCTTGGGAATGGCTCTGGCACGAGGAGTTCGGCCAGCACCTCACGCACGAGCGCACGCGCTTCATCGAGCCGACGTGGAAAATGCTCCTGAGCAACAAGGGCCTGCTTCCGATTCTGTGGGAACTGTTCCCCGGCCATCCAAATCTTCTGCCCGCCTACGAAGTCCCCGAGCCGCTTGGCCAAAACTTCGTCAAGAAACCCAAGCTCAGTCGCGAGGGCGCGAATGTCTCGCTCGTGCAGGCCGGCCGCGTCGCCGAGGAAGTCGGCGGCGACTACGGCGCGGAAGGCTACGTGTATCAGGCGCTCGCGCCGCTGGCGGAGTTCGCCGGCAACCATCCCATCTTCGGCGTGTGGGTCGTGGACCACGCCGCCGCGGGCTTGGGCATCCGCGAGGACACGCGCCGCATCACGGGAAACCTGAGCCGCTTCGTGCCGCACTTTTTCAACTGAGCCATGAGCCACGCCAACCCCACGCCCGTCCGCGTCGGCATGACCGGCACCTTTGCCGGGAAGGCCTACACCATCATTGCGCGTGTGGTGATGGGCATGGATGACGAGGGCGAGACTTACTATTGGAACGAGTTCTACCTCAGCGACAGCTCGGACCGCATCGCGATGCTCGTGTGCGAAGAAGTCTATGGCGCGCAGCAGTGGCGGCTCTTTACCGAGTTCACGCCCACGACGCCGCTGACCACTGCGCAGGCCGCCACACAGCAAATCGGTTACCACGTAAACCTCGACGGCGTGTCCGCCGAGGTCACCGTCGTGGACGAAACGCGCGTGTATGAAATCGAGGGCAACGCGCCCGACTGGGTGTCCGTCGGCGACGAGGCAAAGTATTTCAACGCCGAGGCCAGCGGGAAGATGTGGGTGGTGAGCTGGAGCGGCGACGAGGTGGAATACTATCGCGGGATGCAACTGCATCCGGAAGCTGTCGCGCAGGCGCTGCGATTGCCGCCGGCCTCGTTCAAGACGGCGTCGGCAAGCAGTGGAAGCCGAGGCGGTGGCGGGTTGAGTCCTGGCGTCCGCAGTGCCTTGTGGGTCTTCGCTGTAATAGGATTCACAGTCTTCAATTTTCACCGGGCCGGTTTTTTTAACCACCCGGTCAGTTTCAGTTCAGTCGCCCCGCCGCCAGTCGTTCAGCGCCAGCCCGCGCCGCCACCGCCGCTCACCGTCGGCTCCAACGTCACGCTCGACGGCAAGGCGTTCCGCGTCGTCGACCACCGTGTCGTGGAATGCACGAAGGTCAACGCGCAGTGGAGCAGCCACCAGTATCAAGTAGCCGACGACACCGGCGAGACCAACTTGCTCATCCTCCGCGCCCAGCCCAATTCATCGAGCTGGCAACTCTTCAAACCGATCGCGCCCGCGCGCCCGCCTACCCCGCTCGTGGCCGCCGCCATGCGCGCCGGCGAAACTGTGACGATCGAAGGCTTCCACGGCAGCATCAGCGAACTCTTCATGTCACGCACAGTCACGAACAGCGGCGCGTCCTCCGACGCTTTGTCCGGCGGCCTCACCTACCACTACCTCGCGCAGACCAACGCCACCTCGCTGCTCGCGAGTTGGAACGGCGAGCGCATCGTCTTCCATCGCGGCCTGCCCGTGGCGAAGCACACTCCATAGTTTCACTCCGTTGACGCTGGCTCCTCCGGCAGTTCTACTGTCGGCGTGAAGCCCGTCCTCCGCCTCCTGCTGACCGCCTTGCTCGGTTGCGCCATCGTCACCGATTCCCCCGCGCAAGTCGTCAACCGCCCGCCGGTGCCCAACTGGATTTCCGTCGCCGGCGCGCGCACCAACCAGCCGGTGTTCTTCCGCCGGGACTTCCTCGTGCCGCCGCGATTGCTCAAGTCCGTCCTGCTCGTCGCCGCCGAGGGCCAAGGGGAAATCTACCTCAACGGCCAACGCATCGGAGAAGTCATCGGAGCTGCCAAGGTCACAGGCTTGGACCTTAGCGGCCGGCTCAAACCCGGCGTGACCAACCACCTCGCCTTCTCCGTGCTGAACCCCACGAACACCGCCGCACTCGGCGTGTTGCTCGAACTCAACGCCGACCTGGCTCAACAGAACTGGCTCACCTCGGACGCCACTTGGCGCGCCTCCGCGCTCGCGGACCCCCAGTGGCTCACGCTCGGCCCGCCACCGCAGTGGCCCGTCGCCGTCAGCCGTGGCCGCGCCGACCAGCGCGCGGGCAATCCCTTCGATCCCGCGAAAGCGTTCGATGCCTACAACAGTTGGAAACTCGCCGCCGGCGCGGGGCAAGCGACGGATCCCGCCACCTTCACGACGCCGCCGGGCTTCAAGGCCGAGTTGGTGCGCAGCGCGTTGCCGGAGGAAGGCTCATGGATCGCCCTGGCCTTCGACCCGCAGGGCCGGCTCACGCTCGCTCGCGAGAAGAAGGGGTTGCTCCGGTTGTCACTCGACTCGGCTGGTGTCTCGAACGTCGAAGTCATCAACGACACGCTGCTCGAATGCCGCGGTTTGCTCTACGCCCACGGCGCGCTCTACGCGAACGCGAACAACTCCAAGACCCTCGTCCGCCTGCGCGACACCCAGGGCACCGGCCAGTTCGACGAGACCACCGAGCTGCTCAAGACCGAGGGCGGCGTCGGCCACGGGCGCAATCACCTGAAGCTCGGGCCGGACGGCTGGTTGTGGATTGCGCACGGCAACAACGTCCACCTGCCTAAGAACCTTTCCACCAACTCGCCTCTGCGGAACTTCGCGCACGACCGCCTCATCCCCTGCCCGTGGGACGCGGGCATGTTCGATGGCGACGTGTTGCTCCCCGCCGGCCACATCCTCCGCATGAAGCCCGACGGCAGCGAGGTGCAGCTCTGGGCCGGTGGCCTGCGCAACCCGCTCGATGTCGCCTTCAACGAGCACGGCGACCTCTTCACCTTCGATGCCGACATGGAGTGGGACGTGGGCTGCCCGTGGTATATGCCCAACCGCGTGCTGCACATCGTGCCCGGCGCGGACTACGGCTGGCGGCACGGCACCGGGCGCTGGCCCGCGTGGTATCCCGACACACTGCCGAGCGTGGTGGACATCGGCCTCGCATCGCCCACCGCCGTCACCTTCGGTCACGGCGCGAAGTTCCCGGCGAAGTATCAAAAGGCGTTTTACATCTGCGACTGGGCCTACGGGCGCATCCTCGCGGTCCACATGACGCCGCAAGGCGCGAGCTACACCGGCACGAGCGAACTCTTCGTCGGTGGCCGCCCGCTGAACGTGACCGACGTGTGTATCGGGCCAGATGGGGCGATGTGGTTCACGACTGGCGGGCGGGGGACGCAGTCGGGGTTGTATCGGGTGACTTATCCTGGCCCCATTACTCCCGACTACAGCAGGCGTAGTGGCAGGCGGAGCTGGGCCAGTATGGAGGACTTGCAATTCGAGTCTGCTGTCAAAGACCTGTATGGCATCGGCTTAAAGCCATCGACCAATGACCTAACAAGGGTGCCGGAACTGGTTTTTCAAGCACAGGCAACCCAAGGCTCACACCTTCGTCATGCCGCTTCGTTTGCTCTGCGCTCATTCGCTCCCTCTCTCTGGCAGGACCGCGTCCTGAGTGAAACCAATCGATGGTCCTTGCTGAACGGCATGCTTTCCTTGGCTCAGGTTGCTAGCCCCGACTTGAAGGGGCGCCTACTCAAACGACTGCTTACCCTGCCATTCGACATTCGGTCTGAGGAAATGCCCCGGCTCATGTCGCTCGCAGATAGCGAGCGGCGGGGAGCGCATCTTTCGGAAGCA
>SIBB01000227.1 GCA_009695395.1 Pedosphaera sp.
ACTACAGTGCCGCGTCTACCGGAGCACCCGAAGTGGGCACAGTGAATACGGCCGACTTACAGGCGTAAGACTATGTGGCTGTCCCTCAAACCAACGGCCTCGCAGCGCAACAAACTGACCGAGCTTATGGATCCGAAACAACATCAGCCGCAGATGGAAGACATCTTCAGCACCCGCCGCCAGTTCCTCAACCGCTTTGGCATGGGCATGGGCGGCTTGAGCCTCGCGTGGCTCCTCGGACCCGAACTCGCCGGGCAGGCCCGCGCCGGCGCCTCGCTGAATCCCCTCGCGCCCAAGCAGTCGCACTTCACCGGTCGCGCCAAGCGCGTCATCCACATCTTCGCGCAGGGTGGCCCTTCGCACATTGACACCTGGGACCCGAAGCCCGCGCTCGCTAAGCACGGTGAGTCGAAGGTGGACGCCATCGGCGGTGTGCCGCTGCCCACCCAGTTCAAGTTCGAGAAGCGCGGCAAGTCCGGTGTCGAGGTCAGCGAAATCTGGCCGCACCTCGGCGCGATGATTGACGAGATTTGCGTCATCCGCTCGATGCACACCGACGTTCCCGCGCACGAGTTCGCCACGCTCATGATGAACACCGGTGCGGGCCGGCTCGTGAAACCCTCCATGGGTTCCTGGGTCACCTACGGCCTCGGCACGGAGAACCAAAACCTCCCCGGCTTCATCGCGCTGGGCGGCGGCCTCGGCGGCGCGTCTAACTGGCGCTCAGCGTTCCTCCCCGGCGCATATCAAGGCACCTTGGTCAACAACCCATCCGCGTCTGTTGACAAGATCATCGAGAACATCAAGAGCCAGCATCTCAGCCTCGCCCGTCAGCGCGAGCAACTCGACCTCGTCAAGTCCTTCAACGAGCTCCACCAGGAAAAGCTCGGTCAGGAAGCCGTGCTAGAATCCCGCATCCAATCCTTCGAGCTAGCCTACCAGATGCAGACCGAGGCCACTGATGCCTTCGACATCTCCCGTGAGCCGCAGAGCCTGCGGGATCTTTACGGCGACTCCGCGCAAGGTCGCCAGCTCCTCGTCGCCCGCCGTCTCGTCGAGAAAGGCGTGCGCTTCGTCCAGACCTGGCACGGCGGCTGGGACCACCACACCGCTGTCGGGACGAACCTCCGCAAGAAGGCCGGCGAAAGCGATCAGGCCATCGGCGCGTTGCTTAAGGATCTCAAGCAACGCGGCATGCTCGAAGACACACTCGTCGTCTGGGGCGGTGAATTCGGGCGCACCCCGCGCCACGACCGCGGTCAGCGCGGCGAACCCGGCCGTGACCACCACAACAAGGGCTTCTGCTCATGGGTCGCCGGCGGCGGCGTGAAGGGCGGTCAGACCTACGGCGCGACCGACGAGTTCGGCTACAACGCCGTCGAGAACAAAGTCCACATCCACGACTTGCACGCCACGCTCCTCCACGCGCTCGGCTTCGACCACGAGAAGCTGACCTTCCGCTACAACGGCCGCGACTTCCGCCTCACGGACGTCTACGGCAACGTCGTGAAGGACATCCTCCGCGCCTGAGTTTGAATGCGAATTTCACAAACAGGGCAGGCGCGTTGCCTGCCCTGTTTTATTTGTCAGGCAGTAGCGTTTCCTCGGTCCGTCACGTCCTGTTTTCCAGCACTATGAAATCATACAAGCTCGCCATCGGAGTTGTCGTCACGAGCCTCGCGACGATCGCGTTCGCCCCGGCCGCGACCGCGAAGCTCGATCCCGACCAGCTCCAGTTCTTCGAGAAGAAAATCCGCCCCGTGCTCGCCGAGCATTGCTACAAGTGCCACTCCGCCCAGGCCGATAAGCTCAAGGGCGGCCTCTATGTGGACAGCAAGGACGGCTTGCTCAAGGGCGGCACTAGCGGCCCCTCCATCGTCCCGGGCAAGCCGGAGAAAAGCCTCCTTCTCAAGGCACTGAAGTCCACCAACCCCGACGAGATGATGCCGCCCAAGGGCGAGCGCCTCTCCGCCCAAGTCATCGCGGACTTCGAGACGTGGATTCGCATGGGCGCGCCGGACCCGCGTCTGGACACCACCGGTGCCGTGGCTGCGCTGAAGGTGGATTGGGACAAGGCTCGCGAGCACTGGGCGTATCAGCCGGTGAAACCTCCGGCGGTTCCGGTGGTGAAGGACGCGACCAAGTGGGCGAAAGGCGACCTCGACAAGTTCGTCCTCGCGAAGCTCGAAGCGAAGCGCATGGCCCCATCGCCGCTCGCGGATAAGCGCACGTTGATTCGCCGTGCGACCTTCGACCTCACCGGCCTGCCGCCGACGGCGGCCGAGGTCAATGCTTTCGTTGCGGACAAATCTGCGAAGGCCTTCGAGACAGTGGTTGATCGACTGCTCGCCTCGCCGGCTTACGGCGAGCGTTGGGGCCGTCACTGGCTGGACGTGGCGCGCTACGCGGACACGAGCGGCGACCGAAACAACAACGCGAAGAACAAGACCGCCTACCCGTTTGCGTGGACCTATCGCGATTACGTCATCAAGGCGTTCAACGACGATCTTCCTTACGACCAGTTCGTCCGCGAGCAGATTGCCGGCGACCGGCTCGCGTCCGCGGAGAACAAGGCCCCGCTGGCGGCGATGGGTTTCCTCACGGTGGGCAAGCGTTTCATGGGTAATCAAAACGAGATCATTGATGACCGCATTGACGTCATCACGCAGGGCCTCATGGGCGTGACCGCCGCGTGCGCGCGCTGCCACGACCACAAGTTCGACCCCGTCTCGCAGAAGGACTATTACTCGCTGCATGGCGTGTTCGGCGCGTCCATCGAGCCGGCGGAGGAGCCGATGCTGGCGAAGCCTAAGTCCGAGACGGACTTCCAGGACTTCATGAAGAAGTCAGAGGAGATTCTCACCCGCGTCGCGAACGTGAAGGACGTCGAGCTGGAGCGCCTGACCGACACCTTCCGTAACGCGGTGGACAAGTATCTCCTGGGCGTGAGGGAGTCGCTGCTGCCCGGCAAGACCCCGAAGCTGGTCCGTGAGAAGCGCGGGCTGGACCTCGATATCTTCGATCAATGGAGCCTTTACCTGAAGGCTCCGGCGCGCACGTCCGACCCCGTCTTCGGGCCTTGGATGGCGTTTGCCGCGCTGAAGGATGAGGAGTTTGCCGCCCAGGCCTCCGCCTTGAGTGCCAAGTTCGCCGCCGACAAGTCGCTGAACGAACTCGTCACCACACTGTTCACCACGCCGCCAGAGAGCATTGGCGCGCTGGCTGAGGGCTACGGCAAGCTGTTCCGCGAGACGGAGCGGCTCGCGGATAACGGTGAGCAGCCCGCCGGTGCGCGCATCGATCTCCACGCCGTTCTGCACGACAAGGACTCGCCGGTGCGCCTCAGCACCGCCACCCTGCGCCGTATCGCGGGGGCCGGACTGAACAACAAAGAGGCCGCCGAGCGCGCCAAGCTGGACGAACTTAAGCGCACCCACCCCGGCAGCCCGCCGCGCGCGATGACACTCACCGACGTGGCGAAGCCCAAAGACTCCTTCGTCATGATTCGCGGCGAGCCAGCCAATAAAGGCCCCGTGGTGAAACGCCGCTGGCTGGAAATTCTCGGTGGTTCGGACAGCAAGCCTTTCACCACAGGTTCGGGGCGACTCGACCTCGCCAACGAGATCGCCAGCAAGGACAACCCCCTCACCGCGCGCGTGTTCGTGAACCGCGTGTGGAACTGGCACTTCGGCGATGCCATCGTGCGCACGCTCGGCGACTTCGGCCTGCGCTCCGACCCGCCGTCGAACCAACCCTTGCTCGACCACGTCGCCGCCCGCTTCATGGCCGACGGCTGGAGCGTGAAGCGATTGCACAAGCTCATCCTCCTCTCCGCCACTTGGCAGCAAGTGTCACTCGACAACCCGGCGAACTCGAAAGTGGATCCCGGCAACGCCCTCTTCTGGCGGCAGAACCTCCAGCGCCTGAACTTCGAGTCCATGCGCGACACGTTGCTCGTGTTCGGCGGTAAACATGAGTTCGACGACCGCGGTGGGCCCTCCGACCAGGACTTGAACGCGTCGGGTCGGCGCACGGTGTATGGTTTTATTGACCGCGCGAGGATTTCTGATTCCTTCCGCATCTTCGACTTCGCGAACCCGGACATGACCGCGCCCTCGCGCGTGTTGACCACCGTGCCGCTCCAGGCGCTCTACATGATGAACAACGGCTTCGTGGCCGAGCAAGCCCGCCACGTCGCCGGCCGACCGGAGCTGCTCTCCGGCACGCCGGATGAGGAGAAAATCGCGTTCATCTACCAACTCTTCTTCCAACGCGCGCCCTCGGCGGCTGAACTCCGGCTCGCGAAAAATTACGTCACCGACCAGCAGGCCAAGCCCGCCATGGGCGGCGCAGAGTTGCGCGCGTGGCACTACGGTTACGGCGAATATGACCCCGACGCGAAGAAGCTTATGGGTTTTGAATCGTTCCCAACATTCTTGCGTGACTCGTGGGTGATTACTGACAAGGGGGCGCTCCGCAAGCCGACGGACGCGAAGAAGGACGCCAAGGGCAAGCAAACGATGGCTGCCGGCGGGGCTTTCACCGTGAGCATCAACGCGGTCGGTGGCGTGCCGGGCGACCGCAAGCACTCCGTCGTTCGCCGCTGGGTCGCGCCGCGCGATGGCATCATCAGCATCGAAGGCAAACTGGAGCACGACGCCAAGACGGGCGATGGCGTGGAAGCCATCGTGGCCCGCTCGACTGGCGGGCAGCTCGGCGCATGGCAGGCAGCGGGCAAAGACGTGGCGACAGACGTGAAGAACATTGCCGTGAAGCGTGGGGACGCGCTGGACTTCATCGTGAGGAGCCGTGGGACTTCGGAGGACGATTCCTTCCGCTGGGTGCCCATCCTTCACATGCCCGGCGCGAAGCCCGGAGAAGAATACGTCTGGAACGCGCAGCGCGAGTTCAGCGGTCCGGTGAAGGAGAAGCTGCAAACCCAGCCCTTCACACCGTGGGAGCGCCTCTCGCAGGCGTTGCTCATGAGCAACGAGTTAATCTACGTGAACTGAGGGCAACAGACTCCGTTGCGTGGGCGCGGAAGACCCACTGCGCGGCACGTGCTCAGGCCAGAATCTCCCGGATGATGTGGCCGTGGTCTATCTCCAGACGCTTGCGCCCTGGCACTTCGAGCCGCCGCAAATCAATCCCGAGCAAGTGGCAAACCGTCGCGTGCAAGTCCGTGACGTAGTGGCCCTCGCCCTGCGCGTGGTAGCCGAGTTCGTCTGTCTCGCCGTGGACGATGCCGCGCTGGATGCCCGCGCCCGCCATCCAAATCGTGAAGCCGTGCGGGTGATGGTCGCGCCCGTCCTTGCCGCCGCCGCGTAGCTCCAAGCCCGGCGTGCGCCCGAACTCCGTGCAGAACACCACGAGCGTTTCGTCCAGCAAGCCGCGCTGCTTCAAGTCCTGGAGCAGTCCCGCCACCGGTTTGTCTACGCTCGCGCAAAGCTTCGTGTGGTTCTCCTTCAACTTTTGGTGCGAGTCCCATGTGCCGTAGCCGCTCGCATAGACTTGCACGAACCGGACGCCGCGCTCGACTAGCCGCCGCGCCGCGAGCAGTCGCTGGCCGGCGGACTTCGTCGCGTCCTCGTCGAGCCCGTAGAGCTTCTTCGTGGCCTCGTTCTCCGGCGCGAAGTCCAGCACCTCGGGCACGGCCATCTGCATCCGGAAGGCGAGTTCGTAGGCCTTGATGCGTGCGCGCAACGCGTCGTCTTGCGGATACTCCACGGCGGCGAGACGATTCAGCTTGCCGATGAGTTCGTATTCCGTGCGCTGCTCGTCGGCGGACTGCCGCGAGTCGCGCTGGCCGAAGGGCAGCGGGTTCTTTGGGTCGAGCGCGAGCGGCACGCCACCGTGCTCCGGGCCGAGGTAAAGCGAGTTGAGGCTCCAGTGCGTCGTCGAGTTTGTCGGCCCGCCGAGCGCGACGAACTTGGGCAGGTTCTCGTTCAACGTGCCAAGGCCGTAGTGAACCCACGCGCCGAGGCTGGGCTGCTGTTCGTCAAGCCGGTGACGGCCCGTGTGGATTTGGTTCTCGGCGAAGTGATCGTTGTCCGTCGTCCACATGTTGCGCACGAACGCGAGGTCGTCCGCGCGCGACGCGAGGTGCGGCCACCAATCGGTCATCTCCACGCCGCACTGGCCACGCGGCGCGAAACCCACCTGCATCGGGTAGATGCTCGGAT
>SIBB01000228.1 GCA_009695395.1 Pedosphaera sp.
CTCAGACTCCCAACTCACCTTTTACAGTCGCGAAGGCTGCTATCGCTCGCTCCAGATCCTCGCGCGTATGGGCGGCAGAAATCTGCGTGCGGATGCGGGCCTTGCCTTGCGGGACAACGGGGTAGCTGAAGCCGATGACATAAACGCCGTGCGCGAGCATCGCGTCGGCAAATCTCGTGGCGAGCGCGGCGTCGCCCAGCATCACGGGACAGATCGGGTGCGTGCCAGCCAAGATGCTGAAGCCCAACTTGCCCATCTCGGCGCGGAAGAACTTGGTGTTCGTCTCCAGTCGGTCACGTAACTCGGTGGAAGCGGTCAGCAGATCGAGCACCTTGAGCGACGCGCCAGCGATGGTGGGCGCGAGCGTGTTGCTGAAGAGATATGGGCGCGAACGCTGCCGAAGGAGTTCGATGATCTCCTTGCGCCCGCTGGTATAGCCGCCGCTCGCGCCGCCGAGCGCCTTGCCGAGTGTGCCGGTGAGAATGTCCACGCGACCCATCACGCCGCAGTGCTCGTGCGTGCCGCGTCCGCGCGCCCCCATGAAGCCGACGGCGTGCGAGTCATCGACCATCACGAGTGCGCCATGCTGGTCTGCGAGGTCGCAAATGGCGGCGAGGTTCGCGATGTAGCCGTCCATCGAGAACACGCCGTCGGTGGCGATGAGCTTGAAGCGGGCACCTTTCGCCTCGGCAAGCTTCGCCGCGAGGTCCGCAATGTCGCTGTTGCGGTAGCGGAGGCGATGTGCTTTGCAGAGTCGGATGCCGTCTATGATGCTCGCGTGGTTCAGTTCGTCGCTGATGACTGCGTCATGCTCGCCCAGCAGCGTCTCGAAGAGGCCACCGTTCGCGTCGAAGCAGGAGCCATAGAGAATCGTGTCCTCGGTGCCGAGGAACTCAGTGAGCTTCGCTTCGAGTTGCTTGTGAACTCCCTGCGTTCCGCAGATGAAGCGCACGCTCGCACAGCCGTAGCCCCATTGATCCAAAGCCGCGTGCGCCGCCGCCCCCACCTCCGGGTGTTGGGCGAGGCCGAGGTAGTTGTTCGCGCAGAAGTTCAGGACAGGCTTGCCGTCGGCCACACGGATGGTCGTGCCTTGCGGCGTGACGATGATCCGCTCGCGCTTGTAGGTGCCGGCGGCGCGGATGGCAGCAAGTTGCTCCTGAACGTGAGATTGGAAGTTGCCTAGCATGGGAGTGAGGCGAAATTCGTATGCGGGACCGCGACCTCAGGTCCAATTCAAAATCACTTTGCCGCAGTTGCCCGAGAGCATCGCCTCGAAGCCCTTCTCGAACTCGGTGAAGTGGAAGCGGTGCGTGATAACGGGCCGGAGATCGAGGCCGCTCTCCAGCATCACGGACATTTTATACCATGTCTCATACATCTCGCGCCCGTAGATGCCCTTGATCGTGAGCATGTTGAAAATGACCTTGTTCCAGTCAATCGCCATCGGTTCGGCGGGAATGCCGAGCATCGCGATTTTTCCGCCGTGGCACATCTGGTCAATCATCTCGCGGAACGCCGCCGGGTTGCCGGACATCTCCAGCCCCACATCGAAGCCTTCCTTCATGCCGAGCCGCTGCTGCACGTCGCGCAGGCTCTCTCTGGCCACGTTTACCGCGATGTCCGCGCCCAGTTGCTTCGCTAGGTCGAGCCGGTAATCGTTCACATCGGTGATAACCACATAGCGGGCGCCCGCGTGCTTCGCGACGGCTGCGCCCATGATGCCAATCGGGCCAGCTCCCGTGATCAGCACGTCCTCGCCGAGCAGGTCGAAGGAAAGCGCTGTATGCACCGCATTGCCGAACGGGTCGAAGATCGCCGCCACATCGCGGTCAATCTCCGCGGGATGATGCCACACGTTCGTCATCGGCACGGAGATAAACTCGGCGAACGCGCCGGGCCGGTTCACGCCGATGCCCGAGGTGTCCTTGCACAGATGCCGCCGGCCCGCGAGGCAGTTGCGGCAGCGACCGCAAACGACGTGTCCCTCCGCGCTGACCACTTCACCAGCATGAAAGTCCGAGACATTCGCGCCGACCTCCACCACTTCGCCGACGAACTCATGCCCGACAACCATCGGGACAGGGATGGTCTTCTGCGCCCAGGCATCCCACTTGTAGATATGGAGGTCCGTGCCGCAGATGCCGGTCTTTTGGACGCGGATGAGCACGTCGTTGATGCCGGGCACGGGCACGGGGACTTCTTCGAGCCAGAGGCCGAGGCGAGCGTGGCGCTTGACGAGGGCTTTCATGAATGGGCTTGGGGGTCAGAGTGCATGCCTCCAGCATGCCGGAACACATCTCCTATATCGTAGACAACGAGTTCGGCCATGCAAGAGGGAATTCCAACATGCCGCACGACATGAGCGCCCGACGGAAATCCAGCAAGCCCACTGCCCCCGCGGAGGCCATCGCAGTTCGATGAGAGTGAAGCCGCGCGTGCGGCGGGGATGGAGGCGAGTGGCGTTGTGCATCAGGCACACCTTAGCCGAGGCCTTCGGCGGGGCAACGCGAGTAACCTGTATTATTCTAAGCCAAGCGGCGCAGGGTTCCGCGCGGTGTGAAGTCCGGCATCAACCGCAGCGTCACGCGGCTGACCTGGAGCCGTTCGCACAACTCCACTTCAACCAGGCATATGGCCGGCCCACCCGCCCGTGGCGATGCTCCCGCGCAACGCCGCGGCGGTCTGGGTGACGAGCGAGGTGGGTTGGGGAAGTTGCGGCATGGCTGTGGGCCGGGGCTTCACGGCCTACCACTCTCAGGCTTGGGACGGATCAGCAACACGAGCACGACGGACAACATCGCCGTGCTGGCGAACACGCCGAAGATGAGGTTCAGCGCCACGCCCCGGTCGCGAAGGGCACCGAAGGCCACGTCCGCGAAGCCGCCGCAACTGATGCTCACGAGGTTCATCAACCCGTAGCCGGTCGCGCGCAACTCGGGCCGGACGATCTGCGAGAGGATGGGCATGTTATTGCAGTCGAACGCGCCCCAGCCGAGCCCGAAGAGGACGAGGAAGAAGATGGCCACCGCGAGCGAGCCGGAGTTGCCTACGCCGAAGAGCGCCGGAATCAGGAGGCTCATGCCCAGCGCGCTGACATAGATGCGGCCGCGTTCGGTCCGCCGCATCCAGCGGTCCGCGAAGTAGCCGCTGATGAGCGCGCCAATGAGCGAGGCGATGTTCACGAAGAGCGTCGCGGATACGCCGGCCTTGCCCTGACCGATGGCGAACTTGTCCTTGAGGATGGCGGGCATCCAATCCTTCACCACCCAGCCGGCCAGCGCGGGCAGCGTGAAGTAGAAAACGAGCAGGATGAACGAGCGGTTGGTCAGTAGCTCCGTGGCCGCAGCGCCGATGGTGGTCTTTGGCGCGGGGTTTTCACCGGCGGCGAGGACGGGCTTCGGCGCGTCTTGCAGGAAATAGAGCAGCGGCAGCGCATAGAGCACGCCCACCAGACCCGTGACATCAAACGCCCAGCGCCAGCCCAGCGACGGCGCGTCCGCCACGTAGCCGCTGAAGCCGCCGATCATCACACCGACGTAGATTCCCATCTGGTGGAAGCTGACCGCGCGCGACCGTGTGTCGCCGAGGTGATGGTCCGCGACCAGCGCCAGAGCCGCCGGGATGTAAAACGCCTCGCTCACGCCCATGAGCGAGCGCGACCAGAGAAGTTCATCGTAGGACTTCACATGGCCCGTCCACCACGTCACGAGCGACCACACGAAGAGGCTTCCGCAAATGGTGTAGCGTCGACTGAAGCGGTCCGCGATGTAGCCGCCGACGGGGCTGAGGATGGCATAAACCCACTTGAACTGCCCGAGCATCATGCCCCAGTTCGCCTCGGTGCCGATGCTCGGAATGTCGGCCATCACCGAATACTTCATCGCCGCCAGCATCTGCCGGTCGAGGTAGTTCAGCAGCGCGACCGGGAAGAGCAGCGCGACGACTAGCCAGGCGGTGCGCATGGCGCGGGAGGGTTCGGGAGTGGTCATAATTTCGGTGCCGGCGACTTCCAGCCGCCGTCTAAAGCGCGCGTCCACCACGGACGGCGACTGGAAGTCGCCGGCGCGGGCATCGGTGGAATCTTCACTTCGGCCATTCGCCGTTGACCATCACACGCGACTCCAGCTTCGCCGGGTCAATGACGGCGTGCCTCACCTTCTGCCGCTTCCAAGTGTAGGTCGCATGCACGAGGCCGTCCCGGGTCTGGATGATGGCGGGGTAGCTGTATTCGCCGGGATTGCTCTCCAACACGAGCGCCGCGTGCCACGTTTTCCCGTCCGCAGAGAGCGCGAGGTTCAATGGCGAGCGGCCCTTCGCTGTGTGGTTGTAGATGAGCAGGTGCCGACCGTCCTTGAGCGTCACCGCGTCGGTGCCGGAACTGGGGTTCGGCAGCGCGGTCAGCGTCAGCGCGCCCCACGATTTGCCGAGGTCGTCAGAACCGACTTGAAACAACTTGCCCTGCCGCGTGCGTCCGAGCGCGAGGAGTTTGTCTCCGCCGAGTAATAAGATGCTCGGCTGGATGGCGCTTACGGCCTTGCCGTCGTTGACCGCGCCAATCATCTCCCAAGTCTTGCCTAGGTCGCGCGAGCGCTCGAAGTGAACGCGCCAGCCGTCGTGCTCGCTGCTCGACGGGCTGAGAATGTCGCCGTTGGGGAGCTGCACCGGCTTGTTCTTGATGGGGCCGACGCAGTCGCCAGGAATGCGGCTGGCGGCACTCCATGTTTTGCCGCCATTGCTCGACGAGCGCAGCATTCCCCACCAAGTGCTGGGTGTGGGGCCGACCTTGTAGAAGAGCAGCAGCGGTCCGGCCGTGGGCTGGAAGAGCACGGGATTCCATGTCGGGTGCCGCTTGCCGTCGGACTGCACGCCGTTGGCGACTTCGACCGGTGCGGTCCACTGGCCGCCTTCATGCCGCGCGACCCAAATGCCGACATCGGAGTGCTTCTCTGCCGTCCCGCCGAACCACGCAGTGACGAGGCCGCCGCCCGGCAGCTCGGCGATGGTGGACGCGTGGCACGACGGGAACGGCGCGGTCTCGTAGATAAACTCGGTCTTGAGCACGGCGGCGGGCGGCGGCGCGGCATCAAGCCACTTCCACGAGGTCAGTTCGTAGCCCGCGTTGCCGAGCTTGCGGAACACGACGGCTTCGGCCGGGCGGGCTTTGCCGGCGTCGAGCACGCGCAGGGTGAGGCGGTAGTTGACGCCGGCGACGACTTGCTCGGCGGCTTTGTCGAGGGCTTGGAAGGTGAGCTTCGCGTCTTGTTGGGTGACGGCGAACTTAGCCGCCGCGAGCGCGTAGGGGTCCGTGGGTGCGAGCGGGTTGTAGCCGCCGAGGATGGGCTGGGCGCACGCGGCGGTGGCGAGACAGAGGAGGAGGGTGAGCAGGTTTTTCATTGATGAGTCAGCGTGAATTTGCTTAGCGCGTGCGCGGGTTTCGCAGGTAGTAAAATCGGCCGTCCTCCGCGCCGCCAAGGAAATCGGGCACGCCATCGCCATTGAAGTCCACTGTCGTCGGGCTGACGTCGTGGCCCTCGATGTTTTGCTGCACTAACGCGCCGAGGTCTTGGAACAGCCACTTGCCGTCGCGCGCGGCGACTTGGCGCAGCAGGTTTGCGTTCGCGGAGTTCAGCAACAAGTCGAGTTGGCCGTCGCCGTCCCAGTCCACAACGCTGAGTTTCCGACGACCGCTCTTGCCGGCGAGGCCCTTGCTCAAGAGGAGCGGCTCGCCCTTCGCGTCGCACAAGACGCGTTGGGGCGGGAGCAACGCCCGTTTGCCGCCGCGCTTCGCCCGCTCGAAGAACGCGAGGTAGCCCGCCTGGTCCAGCATCACGAGGTCCATCAAGCCGTCCTTGTTCCAGTCCACCGCGACCGGCGTGGTGCGCCATTGCGTGAGCAGCGCCTTGCCCTCGGGCCGCATCCAGCCGTAGGCGAGCGTGGGTTGCGTCCCATTCCACTCGACCTCGATGGGTTGCGCGGCGGCGAGCTTGGGTGACTTGCGCGTGCCGGTGTTCCGATACCACTCCACTTTGCCGAGGATGGAATTCACGAGGAGGTCAGGCAACCCGTCGCCGTCCCAATCCGCAACCGTCTGCGTGGTGTAGCCCCACTTCGCTTCGCACGGACCTTGGATGCTGCCGTTGTAGCCAGCCATTGGGCGAA
>SIBB01000229.1 GCA_009695395.1 Pedosphaera sp.
ATCGGAAAGCCCTTCATCGCGGCGCGAGTGTTGCGAAACATCACGCGCCCCGGCCCGTGCTGGTCAATCAAGTCGCCGAGGAGTTGTTCTCGCAGCGCAGCGTCACCGGCGGCGATGCGTCCGAGCTTCGCCAGCACGGACGGCGCGTCGGCTTTGAGAATCGCGGCGAGCAAGGACGCTTCGTCTGGGTTGAGCGGCTCCTTCCCAAGCAGTTTTCCCGCGATGCCGGCCACCGCGCGATACTGCTCCGCCTCGCGGATAAAGGCGGCGAGATCGTGGTAACGGTCCGGGTCCAGCAGCCGCAGCCGCGCGAAATGGCTGGCCAAGCCGAGCTGCTCCGGCGTCGCAGTGAGCAGCAGCAGACCGGGAGTTTGCCGACTTAGTGCTTCCACCAGCGCGTATTCCGGGCTGACGGACTCCACGCTCCAGCCGAGGTGGTGCGCCTCATCCACCACCACGATGTCCCAGCCCGCCGCGAGCGCCTGCGCGCGGCGGCGCTCGTTGCCGGCGAGCAGCCCGACGCTGCACAGCACCAACTGATCGTCGAGAAATGGATTTGCCTCCGGCTGATACGCCTCGATGGACGCGCACCTCTCCTCATCAAACAGGTGAAACCACAGGTTGAAGCGGCGCAGCAATTCGACGAACCACTGGTGGATGAGCGGCTCCGGCACGAGGATCAACGCCCGCCGCACTCGCCCCGTCTGGAGCAGCCGATGCACAATCAAGCACGCCTCAATCGTCTTGCCCAAGCCCACTTCATCCGCGAGCAGGACACGCGGAGCCAGCCGCCGCGACACCTCGGACGCGAGATAAAGTTGATGCGGGAGGAGATCAATGCGCCCTCCCGCGAACCCGCGCACCGGCGATTGCCGACGACGATGCTGATGCCGCAACGCAGCGCAGCGCAGGTCAAAGACAGTCGTCGCATCCACCACGCCATTGAGCAGTCGCTCCTCGGGCCGGCTGAAGGAAAGCGTGTCGCTCAACTCTGTCTCACACACCCGCCCCTCCGCGCACAGGTAGGTGAACAAGCCCGCGTGCTCGACGAGCGATTGCACCACGAACGCAGCATGAGCGCGTGTCTTGACCTTGTCGCCAGGGCGGAAGCGCACGCGCCGCAACGGCGCGTTGTCCAGCGCGTAGCAACGCGTCTCACCGGCGGCACAAAAGGCAAGCGTTACCACGCGGCTGGTAAGCGACTGGACGGCGCCCAATCCGAGTTCGGGTTCCGTCTCGCTCATCCAGCGCTGGCCCGTTTGGAACAGTGACGACATACATTTCGTTTCGACTGCGTTCGAGCAGAACAGGGTTCCCACGATGGGCAAGCCAATCTTCGTGGCAGTGATTCGGTGGGGAGCACTCGCTCGCCGGTGCTGAGAGATTAAGCCGGTGCTATGCCCGTCGCGACCCAGCGGCGCCTGAAAACAGAGGGCTGGCTTACTTCGTCTCGTTCGCCAGTAGATGTTTGGGCCACAGCGCGACGGAGAAGTGGAACATCAACTTCGGCAAGCTTGGTGCGCTGGAGTGGTAAGTGGCTTCGCCCCGGTTGCCATTGAGCGACGCGGCGAGGATGGGCAGACGAGTGCCAGCCAGCGCGTAGGAGCCGTCGGCGCGACGCTGTGCGGAGGGCGCGCCGAGGCCGGCCCAGGGGAGACGGATTTCGCCGGTGTAGCCGGTGTCTTGGTCGGCGGGGTTGTTCACGGTGGAGAGCGTGAAACGGACGCTCTTCTCCCCCTGCCCCGCCTTCACTGACTTGCCCACCGTTGGCTTCAACTGGACCGCACGGGCAACGGTGAACGCGCCGTCGTCGGTCACGAAGCGTTCACGGTGGAAGGTCACATCCTTGTAGCTGGGCTTGGGGATTTTCGCCAACGCTTCGGCCGTTGGTAGTTCGATTGCGAGGTTGTTCATGTGGTTGGCCGCGTCGTGGTGAATCTCCCAGAAGAGTCGCTCGCTGCCGAACGAGATGAAGAACTCCGCGAGGTCGAGGTGCTTCTCGGGCAGATACTCTTCAGGCACGATGCGGCGGTTGCCGGGCGGGCCGCTCTCGCGCCCGCTGGCGAGCGCGATCAGGTTGGTGTCGTTTACCTCGTAGGCGATGTAGAGATAACGCTCGTCCCACGCGAAGCGCGCGATGAGCGGCGGCGGTTCCGTGCGCTGGCCGGGCGCGGCGTAGAGGTGGTTCGCCACGACGACCACGGCGTTTTGCCAGCAGGCGTCGTCGAGCTTGCCGTCAATCAACGGCGCAGCCTTCGCCCGGTAAACCGGCGTGGGCGGCACGGTGCTGGTGCCGACGGCGGCGGCTTTGTCCTGCTTGAATTGCGGCGAGTCGAAGTAGCCGGCGGGCGGCGTCCAGGCCGTGCGGAACCCGACATGGTAGTAGGTCTCATCAGGTTTGAAACCGAAGCGCTTCGCCCCGTAGAAGCCGATCCAGCCGTGATACCACGAGCCGCCGCGTAGGCTGACGACGCGGCCGTAGTCGCGCATCTTGTCGGCCTGGGGATTGCCGGGGTAAGGCTCCAACAGGTCGGCGGTCCACTCGTATTGGTTGCCAATCAGGTCGAGCACGCCGTAGGGCGACGCGCCGCGTGGGAAGCTGCCGACCTGCGTGTAGAGCAGCGGCGGCTTGCCCTTCACGCCGATGTGGGCGTGGTCCGGCGTGGGCGCGTCGTTGCCCCACGGATAGAGCCGGCCATCGGTGCCGCGCGCGGACTTCTCCCACTGCGCGTCGGTGGGCAAGGCCTTGCCGGCCCAGCGCGCGTAGGCCTTCGCCTCGTCCCAGGTGATTTCGCCGGCGGGCAAGGACTGCGCCTCGGGCCGGTCGAAGTGCCGCGTGGTCTCCTTGAACTTGGTCTGGTGGCCCGTGGCGGTGACGAACTTCTTCCAGCGCGCGACGGTCGCTTCCGTTTCATCCATGAAGTAGCCGGGCAGCTCGACCGTGCGGCGCGGGTAGCAATCCCACGCCCAGAGCGTCGCCGCGTCCTTCGCCCCGAGGTGTTGCGCGACGGTGTTCGCCTCCGCCTCGTCGAGGCCCATGATGAACTTGCCCGCCGGCACATAGATCATCCGCGCGCCGTCGGTGGGGTGGACGATGAGCGTGCCGGCGGGCGGCTCGGCGGCGAGGGACAGGCAACTGGCGAGCGCGAGGGCGGTGATTTTCATGGCGTAAGGGCGAGCGCCAAGGCTTCCACGCCCGGAACTGGCTTGACCGCGCCGCAGGCCAACTCGGCCATGCGCTGCTCCGCCAGATTCAGCCACGCCTGTTCCGCTTGCGGGTCGGGCGCGGGGTCGAGGCTTTCCGCCAAGTCCCGGGCCAGAAGTGCGCGGGTGGAGGCGGGCAATGCCAGTAGTTCCTCTCGCAGTGAAGCCAGATTGTCCACCAGTGTGCTCACGGGTGATGTGTCTGGGATGTCGGCTGCGAACTCAACCGAGGCCACGGGGTTCACCTCCCCAAGTTGAGCGCTCAGCCTCCGTAGCAGCACCACCGAACGACGGCCAGTAGCTGATGCCTGACTCGAGAATGGGGTAGTGCTCCTCACCAAACCTTTCCTCCCCTCGCTGCCTCGACTCGCTGCCAAAGTGCGGGTGCCATATCTTGTCTCCAGACTCCCCCGAGAACGTGGGCGAACGCTGAGTTCCGCCGTGCCTCTGCCTCAATGCGGTCAATGAACTGGCCGCCGTGGAGTACGAGCAAATCCTCAACCGGCCCGGCAGCCAGCAACGCAATCTGTTCCTCCGAGAGCTCACGCTGCATGATGCGAAGCACTGCGTGCCACACCGCTTCAGCATCCGCGAAGGGAGGAAGAAGACCGTCCATCATGGTGCAGTCCTCGCCACTGAGCCACTCGGACTCCAGTTCCTCAACGGTTGGTGGACGCATGCGCATGATACCGCCAGACGTTCCGCCACCCACTCACCGGTCAATCAACAGCATATCCGCCACGTTCAGCGGCAGGGTCACGAAGGTCGCGCCGTCGCGGGTCTCGGGCTTGAGCACGCCGCGCTCGATGCTGCGGATGCTCTTCGCGCCAGTCAGGCCGGTGAGTTTCACCTCGAGCTTGGCGATTGGTTTTCCGGTGTAGTTCATCAGCGGCACGCCGAGGCGCGGGGACTTTCCACCAAGAGCAGCAGTGTCAATCGCGGAGCTTTCCACGAGCGTCTCGCTGCACACGACGGGGCGTGCGAAGCCGGCGGGCAGGAAGTCGTCCACGAGCGCGGCTCGTAGCGCGGGGTCCATCGCGGTGGGCAGGAAGTGGCTGTAGCTCGCGTCGGTCGCGCCACGGTCGGCGGGTCGGAGTGGGAGGCCGCTCTTCAAGTAGGCCTGCCCGGGGAGGAAGCCGAAGAGGAGCGCGCGGCCTTTGCCGTGGGTCTTCTCGAGCACGGCAGGTTTGCCGTCGGCGAAGGTGCCGATGACCTTCGCGTCGGAGGGCACGAGGGTTTGCTTCCACACGATGACGGGCACGTCGCTCACGGTGCGGTCGCCGCGCGTCCACTTCACCTTGTCCATCGGCACGTAGGGCGGGAGGTCCTGCTTGGTGAGGAAGGGCGTGTTCTCCTTGAGCAGATACTTGGGCACGAGGTCGGGGTCGGTGGCGAGCGACTGCGACTTCACGCCGTAAAGCGTGTTCGCACCGGAGTTGGACTGGTTGAACTCGTTCATGAAGCCGCCGCCGCCGAGCGCGACGAGCGTGCCGCCGGCCTGCACCCACTTCGTCAACGCCACCGTGGCCTTGGAGTGCATCCACTGCTGGAGGATGTAGATGACCTGGCAATCCTTTGCGCGGCCCTCGATGACGTCGTCCTCGCTGAGGAAATCGACCGGCACCTGCGCGTGGCGAAGCGCGTAGTAGATGGCTTTGCGCTCGTTGTTGTGCATGGCGAAGGAGGAGTTGTTCGCGCCCGTGATCACGTCGTCCACGCTGGAGAGGATGAGGCCAACCTTCGCGGGCCGCACTTGCCCATCCATCACGTAATCCTCGAACGCGCCCGCCGCGTGCGTGCAGGCGTGGACCTCGCGCCACATCGGCAGGTCGCGGGTGTCCACGTAGTTCTCCGTGCCGCCGACGGCGGAGGGCGAGGCGCAGAAGTAATTCACCATCCGCGAGCCGTGCGCGACGGCGGTGAAGAACGAGAGGCGGAAATCGCGCGGCGTGTTGCCCGGCGAATGCGGCATCACATACATGTGGATGGGGAGGTTGTCATACTTCGCGCCCGCGCGAAGGCCGGACGTGAGGTAGCCCATGACTTGCACGCTGAACTCGGGGATTTGCCAGACATAATCCTCCGACCACGGCATGCTCATCGCGCGCAGCTTGAAGGGCCGGATGTAATCCATCTCGTTGATGAAGTAGTTCGCGTGCGGCGAGTAGTTCGCGCCAGTCAGCACTCCCTTGCTCTTGTAGTAGGCGGTGCCGGCGGCGAAGTACTGGCCGCCCTTTTCCTTCATGCAGATGGTCGAGTAGTAATAGAGCGGGTGCTTGTTCATCGCCACGATGGCCTCGGGCGTGTCCTTGGGTTTGGCGGCAATGACCTTCACCTCGCCGGAATACTGAACCCCGCGCGCCTTGAGCCACGCGGCGAACTCCTCATCCGTCACGGGCAGGGAGGGCAGGTGAATCTCGTCGCCGTAGCTGACGATGTAGAGGTCTTTGAAGCCGTCCTTGCGCGCGGCCTCGTGCTTCTGGATGGCGGGGACCGAAGGGTCGCGCCAGTGCGCGACGAGGTCGCGCTTCTTGCCCACCTGGTCCACGGCGGTGTTGTCGCCGAGGGCCTTGGCGAGCTGCCTGGCCTCGGGGAACGCGTCGAGCGCGGCGCTGAAACCCATCAGGTTGTAAGCGAGGAATCGCTTCGGCACCGAGCCGACCTTCGGGAACTTCGCGACCTCCGCGAGCAGCCAGTCGAGCGACTCCTTCTGCGTGCGAATCTCCGGCAGCCAGAAACGCTCCTTAAGCGCCTCGGCCAGCGCGGCGTTGGGCGCGACGTTGCCGGGCATCTCGAAGGTGACGGCCGAGTAATAGTCCGGCTTGCCCTTCACTGTGATGGTCTTCACGGACTTCAGTCCGCCCTTGCCGTCGGGCACGGCGAACTCGAGCGTGAGATGCAGGTCGGTGATTTTCGGGTCCTTGTAAATCGCCTTGGGAAACCACTGGACGTT
>SIBB01000230.1 GCA_009695395.1 Pedosphaera sp.
CGTGGAGCTGGTTTTCGTCGCGCATCGGGGCGGTGCAACCTTCGAGGTAGCTGACGTAAGCGCCCTCGTCGGCGATGATGAGCGTGCGCTCGAACTGGCCGGTGTTCGCGGCCTCGATGCGGAAGTAGGTGGACAACTCCATCGGGCAGCGGACGCCCTTGGGGATGTAGCAGAAGGAACCGTCGGTGAAGACGGCGGAGTTGAGCGCAGCGTAGAAGTTATCCGTGTGCGGCACTACCGAGCCGAGATATTTCTGGATGAGGTCGGGGTGGTGCGCGACGGCTTCGGAGAACGAGCTGAAGATGATGCCTTGCTTGGCCAGCTCGGTCTTGAACGTCGTCGCGACGGACACGCTGTCCACGACGGCGTCTACGGCTACGCCGGAGAGGCGCTTCTGTTCGTTGAGCGAGATGCCGAGCTTGTCGAAGGTCTTGCGCAATTCGGGGTCCACCTCGTCGAGTGAGTTGAGCGTCTTCTTCTGCTTGGGCGCGGAGTAGTAGCTGATGGCTTGGTAGTCTGGCTGGGTGTAATGGACGTTCGGCCACTTCGGTTCCTCCATCGTGAGCCAATGGCGAAAGGCTTTCAGCCGCCACTCGGTCAGCCACGCCGGCTCGTTCTTCTTGGCCGAGATGAAGCGGATGGTGTCCTCGCTCAAGCCCGGCGGAACCGTGTCGGACTCGATGTTCGTGACGAAGCCGTATTTGTAGTCGGACGCGACGAACTCTTCGATCGTGTTGGTGGATTCGCTCATGGGAAATGGGGTTTAGGCACAAATGGGCACAGATGAAACACAGATTGGGCGCTGGTTACTTCGCCTTCGCCACGCAGTCGGGACAGAGGCCGTGGAGGTTGGTTTCAATTAGCTTCAGCCGAAAGCCGCGTGGGAGTTTGATGTCGGCGTCCTTGATCGAGATGGTCTGGAGGATGTCGTAGACGCTGCCGCACGCATCGCAGTAGAAATGCGAGTGGTCCTGCATGTTCGGGCAAAAGCGCGTCGCGCCGCGGTCGAGCGTGACTTGGCGGACCATGCCGCACTGCACAAGGGCATCGAGGCAGTTGTAAACCGTCGCCATTGAAATCTCCGGCATCTTGGACTTCGCGCGCATGAAGACCTGGTCGGCCGTCGGGTGGTCCATCTTCTCACGGAGCACCTCGTGGACCTGCTGGCGCTGGGGCGTGAGTCGCAACCCGCTGTGGGCGAGGCGCTCGTTCAGGCTTTTTTCCGGCGGGGGTTTGGTCGCAACCGCATTCATGGAGCGGACGGTAGCGTGGCGACCTCGTTCGTCAAGATTTAGAATTATTCTAAATCGAGTGCGACGTCATCAATCGATGTGGACAGGTGCTGTGCTCAACCGTTCGGACCTTCATCGACACTCTCAAAAATGCACGGAAGGCTCGCCAGTGATTTCCCCGTCTGTTACTCATAGTTGGGTAGCATGACCGAAGTTCCGACAAATCTGATTCAACGGCTGCTGAGCGGTCTCGGGCGCTTCAGCCTGATGGTCGCGGAGGTGGTGCGCTCACTCACGACGCAGCGGTTGTCCGGGCGCGACCTGGTGGACCAACTCCACTTCATCGGCGTGAAATCGCAGATGGTGGTGCTCGTGACCGGTGCGTTCACCGGGATGGTCTTGTGCGCGCAGACTTACTTCCAGTTTCACAAGGTGAAGATGGACACGGCCACGCTGGCTGTGGTGAGCGTCTCGATGTGTGGCGAGCTGGGCCCGGTGCTGACGGCACTGATGGTCGCGGGTCGCGTGGGTGCCTCGATGGCGGCGCAACTCGGGACGATGCGCGTGACGGAGCAGATTGACGCGCTGCGCACGCTGGCGACGCATCCGATTGATTACCTCGTCGTGCCGCGCGTGGTGGCGACGATGATTGCCGTGCCGTTGCTGACGGCGGAGAGCATTACCGTCGGCATCCTCGCGGCGTATCTCGTGGGCGTGCATCTGCTGCAAATTGACCCCGGCTATTCCCTCGTGAACATGCAGCGCTTCACCGACCATCGCGATGTGCTCATGGGCTTCATCAAGTCATTCATCTTCGGCGGCATCATCGCGACCACGGGCTGTTACAAGGGGATTCATTGCGGGCAGGGCGCGGAAGGCGTCGGCCATGCGACCACGGAGGCGGTGGTCTATGCGTCCATCGCGATCCTGATCTCGAACTTCTTCCTGACGCTGCTGCTCACGCGGCTGCTGGCGCTGATATGATCGAGGTCCGCCAGCTTCGCAAACGCTTCGGCGACCAGCAGGTCCTGGACGGTGTGGACCTCACCATCGAGAAAGACGAGTCGTTGGTCATCATCGGGCGCAGCGGCGGCGGTAAGAGCGTGCTGTTGAAACACATCGTCGGCCTCACGCCTCCGGATTCTGGCCAGGTGCTCGTGGACGGGCAGGACATCGCGCACTTGAACGAGCGCGCGCTCCTCGCAGTGCGGCGGAAGTTTGGGATGCTTTTCCAAAGCGCGGCGCTCTTCGACTCGCTGACCGTTGAGGAGAACATCGCGTTCGTCCTCTCCCGCGAGCGCAATCATACTCCAGAGGAAATCTCGCGCCGCGTGGCCGAAGCGTTGGAAATGGTCGAGATGCCCGGCGTCCAGAAGAAGAAGCCTGCCGAGTTGTCCGGCGGGATGCGCAAACGCGTCGGTCTCGCCCGCGCCATCATTTACCGGCCCGAGGTCGTCTTCTACGACGAGCCGACGACCGGCCTCGACCCGGTGGTATCCGACAGCATTGACAAGCTCATCGTCCGAGTCTGCGAGCGGCTGAAGGTCACGACCGTCGTTATCACGCACGACATGAGAAGCATGCAGGCAGTGGGTCGGCGCGTGGCGATGCTGCATCACGGCCGCATCTATACGAGTGGCACGCCGGTGGAGCTGATGGCTTCAACGGACCCGGTGGTGAGCCGGTTCGTGCGGGGGATTTCAGATGAGAAGGAACACACGTTTTGATATGAGCCAGTCACACAAAGAATGGAAAGTCGGCGGGTTTGTTGCCATCAGCCTCGTGCTGCTGGTGATGCTTGTCTTGAACTTCTCGAAGGGCCTGTCGTTGCTCAGGCCGAGCTACGTCGTGCGCCTCAAGACCACCAACGTCGGCGGCATCAAGGACAAGGCCGCCGTGCTGCTCGCGGGCGTCACGGTCGGCAACGTCAGCCATGTCCTGCTCGCGCCGGACAGCAAGTCGGTCGTCATCGTGCTGCACATCTACGCGAAGCACGACATCCCCGGTGACGCGCACTTCAACATCGAGGCGCAGGGCTTTCTCGGCGACCAGTTCGTCTCCATCGCGCCGACGCAGAACGCGCTGCCGCCGTTGCCCAAGGACGGTTCCGCCGAGCGCGAGTGCCGGGCGCCCTTCAACATCCAGGACGCCGCCCGCGATGCGCTGGGCTTGATTCAGCGCCTCGACCAAGCCGCGCAGAAGATTGATATCGCAGCCGAGCGCGTGAACAAGACGGTGTTGTCCGAGCAGACCCTGACCAACTTCGCCGCGATCATGGCGAACCTCCGCGTCGTGTCCGAGCAGGCCCGCACCGTGACCGAGCGGGCGATTGCTGTGACCGATCAGGCGGTGGCGCTGGAGAAGAAGGCCATCACCACGCTGGACCGGGTGGACGTGCTGTTCGCGACCAACACCGCGCCGATACAGGCGGCGGTGAGCAATGTCTTGAGGTTCTCCGAACAGCTCAATAAGGTCGGTGCAGACCTTCAGGACACCGTGGGAAGCAGCCGCCCAGCCATCCAGTCCGCCGTGCGCAATCTCGAAACCGCTTCGGCGCAGGTCACGAATCTTCTCGCCGAAGTGCAGTCCGGACGCGGCCTGGCCGGTGCGCTTTTCAAGGACGAGGCTCTCGCCCGCAACTTCAAGCAACTCTCCGCTGACCTGCCTGCCATCAGCGGCCAGGTCACCAGCGCCGTCTCGAACATCAACTCTCTCACGCTGGACGTGCATGGGGTGATGACGAACCTCAACAGTTTCCTTGGCGATGGCCGACTGCTCGTCGGCGATAGTCGGTTGCTGGCCAACAACGGCGCGTTGCTGATGAGCAATCTGAACGCCCACGGCCTCTTCTACAAACCCAAGCCGCCCAAGCCGACGAATAGCCCGTCATCCGCCCCGCTTCTCTCCCCGCGCCAGAAGTTCAACTTGAATTGACCGCTGTGACGCCGACACCGCCGAATCCAGAACCCGGAAATTTTAACTCGCTCTAGCATGTCACTCTGGGTCGTCCGCATCGCTTTCCTGATAGTCTGCACGCTCGGCGGCTTTGCCGTGAGTCAGGTGAGGCCCGAGTGGCTGGAGGCAGGCCGGTTTTGGACACTGATTGGGCTCGGCCTCGGCGGCATTCTCATCGCCCTCGACGAAATGCTGAAGGGCTTTTCCCTCCGCGCGTTCTCGGCGGCCACGTTCGGGCTGCTACTGGGCTTCGCCGTCGGCTGGATGTTCGACAACTCCGGCCTCTTCATCGGCATGGACAAGGATGACGAAGTCACCCGCGGTCTGATCCGCCTCGGCATCTTCATCAGCTTCGGCTACATCGGCATGATCATGGCGATGCGTAGCAACAAGGAGGACTTCTCGCTCATCATACCCTACGTGCGCTTTTCCAGGGAGAACAAGCCTGAGAACATCCTGCTGCTCGACACCAGCGTCATCATTGATGGCCGCATCGCTGACCTGATAGAGGCGCGCTTTCTGGAAGGGATCGTCGTCGTGCCGAGCTTCATCCTCAAAGAGCTTCAGCTCATCGCCGATTCCGCCGACCCGTTGCGCCGCGCTCGGGGCCGACGCGGACTCGATATGCTTGCCCGCCTCCAGCGCAACAAGGCCAACGAGGTGAAAATCCACGACGCCGAGGTGCCCGAGGAAACGGAAACCGACGCCAAGCTCATCCGCCTCGCCAAGTCCCTTCACGCCTGCCTTTACACCAACGACCACAACCTCGGAAAAGTCGCCGAGCTGCAGTCCGTCAAGCACGTCAACCTCAACGAACTCGCCGCCGCACTGAAGCCAGTGATACTACCCGGCGAAGTCTTGACGCTCAAAATCGTCCGCGAGGGCAAGGACAAGGGCCAGGGCGTGGGCTACCTCAGCGACGGAACGCTCGTCGTCGTGAACAACGCGCAGAAGTTCATCGGCCACTCAATCGAGGTGCAAGTCATCAGCCTGCTCCAGAGCCCCACCGGGACGATGGCTTTCGCGGATGCGAAGGTCACACCGGGCACCCCCTACGCTCCCTGACGCCATGCAACTCGTTACAATCTTCACCGCCTTCAACCCCGGCGAGGCGCAACTCATCCGGTCCCGCCTGGAAGCAGCCGGCCTGCACGTCTTCGTCGCCGGCGAGCTCGCAGCCCTGAGCGTGGACGGCTACGCGCTCGCCATCGGCGGCATCCGCGTGCAAGTGCCGGAAGTGGACGTGGAGGCGGCGCTGGAACTCGTGCGGGATGATGGGAGTGGAGCGGGGCCGGAGGAGAAGGATTAGGATTAAGGTTGCGAGCCGCCAGCCGCTGCGCCCCTCTTGCGCTTAATCCTAATCCTACGCTTAATCCTCCCCGCGTGAACGACCGCCTCCTAAAAGCTCTTCCCCAACTCCGTCGCGCCCTCGCCGCTGAGGAACTCCGCGTGGACGACGCCACTCGTGTCGCGCACGCCGGCGACAAGTGGTTCGCCTCGCACCTGCCTGACATCGTCGCCCTGCCGAAGACGGCCGAGGCGGTCGCCGCCGTGCTGCGCATCGCCCACGAGCACCGCGTCCCCGTGACGCCGCGCGGCGCGGGCTACGGCTATGTCGGCGGCTGCGTGCCGCTGCGCGGCGGCATCGCTCTCTCCGTCGCGCGGATGAATCGCATTCAGGAAATCAACCCGCGTGACTTCGTCGCTGTGGTCCAGCCCGGCGTCATCACTGCCAAGCTCCAGGCCGCCGTCGAGAAGCGTGGGCTCTACTACCCGCCCGACCCCGCCAGCCGCGCCGACTGCTCGCTCGGCGGCAACATCGCCACCAATGCCGGTGGCCCCCGCTGCTTGAAATACGGCGTCACCCGCGACTACGTCCTCGGCCTGCAAGTCGCGCTGGCCGACGGCCGCCTCGTGCGGCTCGGCAGCCGTTGCCACAAGAACAAGACCGGCTTT
>SIBB01000231.1 GCA_009695395.1 Pedosphaera sp.
CGTCGCCTCGATGTCCACCGTGGCCTGCTCCAAGTCGTCGAGCGGCGCGGGGTCGCTCGTGTGCAAAAACCAGTAGCCGTGCTCGACGAAGATGCGGACCTCATCGAGGAGTTGCGCGACGAGCACCAGCGGCGCAAGCCAGTGCGTGAAGTAGGTCCACCAGTCGAATTGCGTGGCGAAGAGCGCAAAGAGCGCCGCCTGCCCAGCCAGAATGAGCGCGAGTTGCATCCAGTCGCGCTCGGTCTCGATGGTCTTGTTCCCGAACTGCGCGCGGGTGGTGAACTTGCGGACAATCTTGCGGAACAGCGACACGACCACGCCAGTGAGCAAGGCGAAGCAGCGCGGGAGGCCGGCCTTCACGCGCAGCGGCGGGCTGTAGAGCGGCGCGTCCACGTCCTCGCCAATCTTCTGCGGGGACTTGTGATGCTGGAGGTGCGACTTCCGGTAGAGGAGGAAGTTCATGCCCAGCAGGCCGCTGAGGCCCTTGCCCATCGCCTCGTTCACCGCCACGGGGAAGAAGAGGTTTTTGTGCGTCGCCTCGTGGATGGCCATGACGAGGCGATACTGCATGAAGCCGATCACGACGAAGGACACGGCCCATGTCGCCGGGTGCTGCGGCCAGACCTTCAACACGACCAGCGCCAGCGCGAGGATGGCGACAGTGGAGCCGACATGAAGCGCGACGGGGAGGTTGCGCTTGTCCTCGCGCAGTCCCTGGATTTTCTGAAGCGTTTCTTTCGTCATGCGAGCGTCTGAAGCCGCCGCCGAAACATACGAAGCAGCCCCGGGTTGGCGAGCCAATTATTGGCGGGGCCAGTGCGGGGTTTTGCAGGATTGCGTTGGACGGGGTTGCTGACACCGCTGCGACAGGAGCGGCACGAATGATGGGCGGAGGAGCGCTCTCCGGGGTCGGACCTGGCAGCAGACATCGCTCCAGCTTCGCCTTGCCCCAGAGGGACATGCGTCCCACGCATGGGAAGAAAATATGGCCAAACAGAGAAAAAAACAGTTGTCACGAGCGGTTCCTTTGCTAGGCTCGCCCGCAATGCACCTTCTTTGGTGTGTGGGCAAACGATTTTTGCCCGCTAGCAAACGCAAAGAAACAAACAGTAAAGACAACTCGCAAGAGAAACTAACACACATGAAAATTAATCAATGGACAATGGGGCTGGCCGCAGCGGGCGTGATCAGCTTCGCAGCAGTTGCTCAAGCGGAAGAGAAGCCCACACACCAAGTGCTCACGGCCGTCTCCTCCACCGCGCTGAGCGGTTACGTCAGCACGTCGGTCGGCTGGGAACCCGGCAATGCCGTCAACACCATCAGCCGCTCCTACCAGAAGGCGGGTGACCAGTTCAACCTCGATGTCATTGACATCAAGTTGAGCAGCGCCCTCGCCGAAGGCGAGTGGGCTTCCGGCTACAACGTCGAGCTGTGGCTCGGACCGGACGCGGCTGGTCTCGGCAACGCAATCGGCGGCGCCAACAATGGTGGCATCGCGATCAAGAACGCGAACGTCACGCTGAACATCCCCGTGGGCAACGGCATTCAAGCCAAGATCGGTGTTTTCGACACGATCGTCGGCTACGAGTCCGCCAACTCCATCGAGAACCCGAACTACGCCCGTTCATTCGGTTACACCATCGAGCCCACCTCCCACACCGGCCTCCTCCTGAGCTACAAGGTGGTGGATGCGCTCTCGATCAACGTTGGCGTGGCCAACACCTCCGACGCCAACCTCAATCAAGGTGCGCGTGGTAACAAATCCCAGCAGACTTGGCTGGCCTCCGCGAGCTTGACCGCTCCCGACAGCCTCGGGTTCCTCAAGGGCGCTGTGCTCACGGCTGGCGTGGTGGATGGTTTCGCCTCCACTTCCGTGCCGGCTGCCTCTGACCAAACGCTCGTCTATGTCGGCGCGACTCTCCCCACCGGGATTGACAAGCTGACCCTCGGCGTTGCTTGGGATCACCTGAACATCAGGAAGTCCACCGCGGACGTGGACGCCCTCGCGGTCTACCTCTCGCTCAAGACCTCCGATAAGTCCACGCTCAACGCCCGCGTCGAGTATCTTGTCGGCAATGCCGACGAGGTCCTCGGCACCACGCTGACCTTGGACTACAAGCTCTGGGCCAATGTCGTCTCCCGCGTTGAGTATCGCTGGGACCACGATCTGAACGCCGCCAAGGGCGCGGCCAGCACGGGTGGCGTTGCCTCCCGCAACAACGGGCACTCGCTCACCGCGCAGGTTGCCTACAAGTTCTAATCTAAGCCTCGCTTAGGCCTTCACCCCTTCCGGGCAACCGGAAGGGGTTTTTCGTTTTGGAGCGCGGCGTTCACGCCGCAGAAACGTGGGCAAGCCATCGGTTTTTCGAGCGCCCATTACCTGCGGAACTTTCTGCGGCGTGAACGCCGCGCTCCGAGCTTGGCTGGCGCATCCAACGCGTCTTCAAAATCGGAATTCGGGGAGAACCCCTCCCCTCCGATAGCGGCGTCGCCGCTGCGCTCTGCCGCCGCACTCCACAATCTACCGCTACTGTCCCCACCAGTCCGCTAACGTCTCCGACGCACGCGCCGGCGTGAGCTTCCCAGCTCCATGCCAGAGCACCGCAGCCGATCCGTGTGCGAAGCGCGTCTCCCACGGGACATGATAGGCAACCTCCTCCAGCCACACGAGTCGGCAAGGAGAAGGCCGCGTGCTGCGGGGCTGATTCCTGTCACCCGCGCCGCTGGCACTCTTCCACGTAGTTGCGGAAGGCTTGCTGGAGCTGGCGCGTGAGCGGGCCGGGCTGGCCGTCGCCGAGTTTGAGGTCGTTGATTTGCACGACGGGCATGACCTCGTTGGTCGTCCCGAAGAGCATGGCTTCGGCGGCACATTTCAAGTCCGTCTCGGCGACTGGGAACTCCTTCACCGGAATGCCCAGCGCGGAGCACAGGCCCAGCGCGACGAGGCGCGTGATGCCGGGGAGGATGTAGTTGCTGCGCGGCGCAGTGTGCAGCACGCCGTCGAGGACGACCGCGAAGTTCGAGAGCGAGCCTTCCAATGCGAAGCCGTCGCGAACGAGCACGGCCTCGTGCGCGCCGGCCTCCTGCGCCTGCTGGTTGGCGAGGACGTTGGGCAGCAGCGAGATGGACTTGATGTCGCAGCGCGCCCAGCGCTGGTCCGGCAAGGTGATGACTTTCACGCCGGCGGCCCACTTCTCAACAGGGTTGGCGAACGGCGCGACGTAGGCATAAACGGTCGGCGTGGCGTCGGCGGGGAAGGCGTGCTTGCGCGGCGCGGCTCCCCGCGAGACTTGCAGGTAAACGATGGCTTCGGCGTCAGCGAGGTTGTTGCGCTTCAGCAGTTCGCTGGCGATGGCGGCGAAGTCGGTGTTAGCCGGAGACGCGATGCGCAGTGCCTTCAGGCTGCAATCGAAGCGGTCCCAGTGTTCGCACGCGCGGAAGAGGTGGCCGCGATAGGCGCGGAGGACTTCGTAAGCGCCGTCGGCGAAGAGGAACGCGCGGTCGTCGGGCGAGATGCGGGCCTGGTCCTTCGGGAGGAACTCGCCGTTGAGATAGACAGTCATGTCGGGTGGTTAAAGCGGGAAAGCGGGCGGAGGGCAACTGGAAAGATGGCGGAGGCCGCCTTCCCAACCAGAATTCTTAGCCCCGGATGGAACACGGAATAAACACGGATCAAAGAAAATGAGGGCATGGTCGGAACCATGCAGTTGAAGGTGGCGTTCGAGCTCAAGGAGTTGACCAGCTTCGCGGCTCTCCGTGTTTCATCCGTGTTCCATCCGTGGCTAAAAATTGCGCTTGGTTCAAACAAACCGGCTCGCCAGCAGCACGAGCGCGAGGCCGACGACGGAGACGATGGTCTCCAGCACGGTCCAGGTCTTGAGCGTCTGCTCGACGGTGAGGTTGAAATACTCTTTCACGAACCAGAAGCCACCGTCGTTGAGGTGCGAGAGGATGACGGAGCCGGCACCCATCGCGAGGACGAGCAGTTCCTTGTTCACCGGCGACGTCAGCGCGATCGGAGCCATGATGGCGCTGGCCAGCGTGATGGCGACGGTGGCGGAACCGACCGCGATGCGGATGGCCGCAGCGACGAGCCAGCCCAGCAGCAGCGGCGAGAGTTGCATGCCCTTCGCAAGGTCGGAGATGGCGTCGTCCACACCGCTCACGTCCAGCACCTTGCCGAAGCCGCCGCCCGCCCCCACCACGAGGAAGATGGTGGCACACGGGCCGACGCAGTCGTCGGTGAACTTGAGGAGTTGGGCGCGATCGAAGCCACAGTTCGCGCCGAACGACCACAGGGCGAAGAGCACGGCCAGGAGCATCGCCACGAGCGGCGAGCCGATGAAGTCCGCGCACTCGCGGAGCGCGTCGCCCTTGGGCAACGCCACGTCGGCAATCGTCGCGCCGAGCATGAGCAGCACGGGCAGCGTGATGGTGAAAAGCGTGACACCGAAGCCGGGCCGGCGGGTGCGGGCGGGGTTGGGCTGGGAGAGTTTTTCGCCGATGCCGCCGAGGGGGACCGATATGCGAGGGGCGATGAACTTGGCGAAGATTGGCCCGGCGAGAGCGGCGCACGGCAGGCCGATGGCGATGGCCCAGAGAATGGTTTTGCCCACGTCTGCGCCGACTTTCTCGATGGCGACCATCGGCCCCGGGTGTGGCGGCACGAGGCCGTGCGAGGTGGAGAGCCCGGCGATGACGGGGATGCCGAGGTAGAGCAGCGGCAGCTTGGTCTCGCGCGCGAGGGTGAAGACGATGGGGATGAGTAGCACCACGCCGACGCCGAAGAAGACCGGCAGGCCAACGATGAAGGCCACGAACATGAGCGTCCAGTGGAGGCGCTTTTCCCCGAAGGCGGCGATGAACGTCTGCGCGATGACCTCCGCGCCGCCGGACTCGGCGAGGAGCTTGCCCAGCATGGTGCCAAGGCCAACGACGACGGCGATGAAACCGAGCGTGCCGCCGACGCCCTCCTGAAAGGCCTTCGCGATGTCGAGCAACCGCACGCCGGAGCACAGGCCGACGCAGAGCGAGGCGAGCACGAGGCCGATGAAGGCGTTCACCTTCCAGCGGGCGACGAGGAAGATGAGCAGCGCCACCGCCGCCGCTGCGTAAAGGAGCAGCGAGGCTTGAGGGCTGAGGCCGGGCAGAGCATTCATGGGCGTGGCTGGGATTGCGGGACGCGGCGAGTAGAGCGCGGCGGCGGCGTGGAGGCAAACGAAGTTTCCCGCAAAGATGGCACGGTGCCGTCTGGTCCCGCACCGGTAAGGACCCGCGCTCCGGGATGCGCTGCGTGCGTCTGCTCTCCCCTCGCAACCTCCTTAATCTTGCGCCTCTCTCACGAGTAGAAAAAAAAGACGCCGGACGCGGGTTAATCCAGCGTCCGGCGTGAGGGGAAGGGCGGGCGTCACATATCAGCGTAACGCGCGCGGAGCATGGCGGTGAACTTCGCCACTTTGAGTTTCTCGCGTCTCTTCTCGCTAGGTTTTGTGTAGCGGCGATGGCTACGGACTTCCTTCAGCGTGCCTTCACGGTCGATTTTCTTTTTCAACCGGCGCAGCGCCTTTTCAACCGGCTCGCCTTTTTTGAGCTTAATTTCCGTCAAAACTATTTCACTTCCTTCCCAGTCTGCTGCCCGGGGTTTGGCTGGCGAACCGCCAGTCCTGTCCGGGTCAGGGAGCGGCACTCTAGTGAGCGGCGGGTTCCCGTCAACCGTCAAAACCTGCCAAAGCAAGCTGCGGACATGGTCTCAGCCTCCTGCGACCAAGCGGATTATCGGATGAGCGGCGAGCTCCCGCTCACTCCTCTGCTGCCTGCCTGAATGGCCTCCGCCACCCGCACCGCCTGCACCGTCTCGCGCACGTCATGCACGCGTAGCAGTTGCACGCCAGCGCGCACGGCCAGCGCCGCGCACGCCAGCGCGCCGGGCAAGCGCTCCATCACGCTCTCTGTGCCGGTGATTTTTCCGAGGAAGGATTTACGCGAGACTCCCAGCAGCACCGGCCGCTCGTGCCGGGCGAAGTGCGGCAGCGCGCTGAGTAATTGCAGGTTGTGCTCCAATGTCTTGCCGAAGCCGATGCCAGGGTCGAGCACTACCTGCTCTCGTCGCACTCCGAACTGTTCCAACCGCGCGAGCC
>SIBB01000232.1 GCA_009695395.1 Pedosphaera sp.
CCTGGTGGAGCGAGCACATCGGCTTCACACGTGCGGGTGGCATCCACCTCGGCCAATCGGCTCCCCTGCCCTTCACGAAGGAGGCGGTGGAGGTGATGACGAAGAACATCATCACCGCGCGCCGCGCCATCGCCACGCCGCTCATTCTGGAGAACGTCTGCTCTCCACTGGCCTGGCCGGGCGGGGAAATGGACGAGCCGACCTTCATCAGCGAGGTGTTGAGGTCGGGCGGAACCGGGATGTTGCTCGACGTGAGCAGTCTCCTGAACCACGCCGTCAACCTCGGCGGCACGCCCGCGACTTTCCTGGAAAAACTCCCGCTCGACCGGGTGGTGCAGGTGCATTTCTCCGGTGGCCACGACGCCTGCGGCCAGATGGTGGAAAGCCGTGCCCATCCGATCCCTGAGGCCCTCTGGCAACTACTCGACGACGCCGTGGCGCGGGCTCCCGTGCGCTGCATCTGCCTCGAGCGCGATGACGCCCTACCGCCACTGTCGGAGATGCTGGGAGAAGTCGAGCGTGCCCGCGCCATCGGCAGGCACCACCAGCGATGGAGCTAGCCCTCCAGCAAAAGCTCGTCGCCCAACTCGCGAGCGATCGCGCATTCCGCGAGACATTCTTTGCGGATCCTGCGCGCGTGGCTGCAAGCGAAGGGCTGACGGGGGCGGGGGAGGCGCTATCGCAGAGCCATTGCGAGCAGTTGCGCCAGTTCGCCCGCGTGCTGCAAGACCGACGGCTTGCGCAGGTCGGTGAACTGCTGCCGCTCACCCACAAGGCTCTCGGAACACGCTTCGCCGACCTGTTCCACAACTACGCCATCACTCCACCTTCAGGCACGCGGCCGTGCGAAGACGCGCTGGGCTTCGTGCGCCATCTGAAACAACACGCCGCGACAGAGAGACTGGAACCGGAGTGGTCTCTCTCGCTCGCTCGCTACGAGGCAGCGCAAATCGAGGCCACATGGCTGGACGAGCGGCTCGTCTTCCGCTGCCTGCCGCACGCGGTCAGGAAGCTTTCCGCCCTACTCGCCGTTGGCGACGTGCCGGCGGGTTCCTACCGCCGCCTTTCCCTCGCCCTGTGGTGGCGCACCTCCACCCGCAGCCGCTTAAAACACTGGCTGAGGTGAACGCATCCGAAAATCCGAAGCCGAGATTTGCGGCCAAGGAGATTTGCTTTACGCAGCGCGACGCAGGGTGAAGGCGAACTTCGCTCCCGTGCCCAATCCGCCCTCCACGCGAACCTCGCCGCCGTGGGCGAGCACGAGGTGTTTCACGATCGCCAGCCCCAACCCGGTCCCGCCGGCCTCGCGCGTCCGGGCCTTGTCCACACGGTAAAAGCGCTCAAACACTCGCGCACACGCCTCCGGCGGGATGCCGGCGCCATCGTCCTGCACCCACAGCTCCACGGTTTGCTCCGTGGGCGCCTGCGCGCCGATGCGCACCGTGCCGCCCACGCGCCCGTGCATGATGGCGTTGTCCACGAGGTTGGCGAAGACCTGATGCAGTCGCTCGGGATCGGCGACGGCTTGGAGCGCTTCGGGGACTTCGTTGACGAGCGTGACTTGGCGCGTCGCCGCCCGGCTTGCGAGGTCCTCCACCACCCGCGCGACGACGGACCGCAGCTCTGTGGAAGCCAAGTTGATGACCATCTGTCCCGACTCCAGTCGCGAGATGGTGAGCAGATCCTCGATGAGAAAGGTGAGCCGATCCGCGTGCCGCTCGATGGTGTGAAGAAACTTCAGCGCTACCTCGGGGTTGTCCCTCGCCCCGTCAATGAGCGTCTCGACGTAGCCCTTGATGAGCGAGAGTGGCGTGCGCAACTCGTGACTCACGTTCGCCACGAACTCCCGCCGCGTGTTCTCCAATTGCTTCAGCCGGGTCAGATCGTGGAAAACCAAAATCATCCCTTGCCGCTGTCCGTCCAGGCTGCTGACCGCCGCTCCGTTGACTGCGAAGTAACGATCTTCCTCGACTCCCGGCAACATCAGCTCCCCGTCCTGCATCTGCCCTTCAATCAGCGTCTGATTCACCAACGCCTGCACCTGATGCAGCCGCAGCGCCTCCATGACCGTGCGCCCCCGGACATCGCCCGCGACAGAAAAGAGCCGGGCAAACGCCTCGTTCACCAACTGGACGCGGCCCGCTGCGTCCAGCAGCAGGACCCCCTCGGTCATGCTGTTGAACAGCGCCTGCTGCTGCGCCACCCCGCGCGCGTCCCTCCGCGCGTGCTCTTCCCGGAGCACCTCCGCCTCTTTCGCCCGCGTGGCGAGCTGCTCAGCGAAATCGTTGCGCTGACACAGCCACGCGCGGAAGAGACCGCAGGCAATGACGAGCAGAACGAGGCTGACAATGGGCCACATGACAACGGAATGGGCGCAGACGGTTTGCTATTCGGCAATGAACCGATAGCCGACGCCCCGGACTGTGTCGAGGTAGTCTCCGGCGCGGCCCAGCTTCTCGCGCAAGCGCCTCATGTGCGTGTCCACGGTGCGGGTGTCGATCGCCACGTCGTATTCCCATACGTCGCGCAGCAGTTGATCTCGCGACTGCACCCGTCCACGGCGCTGCGCGAGGGTGGCTAGAAGCTTGAATTCGGTGGCCGTGAGTTCCACGGCCTTGCCCGCGACGGTCACTGAGTGAGCGGCCAGATCCACCACCAGTGGGCCGATCTTCAGCCGCTCCACCCCCGGGGCATCCGGCTCGCGGCGACGCAGCAGCCCCTTGATTCGCAGCACCAGCTCCCGCGGACTGAACGGCTTGGTCACATAGTCATCCGCGCCCAACTCCAGCCCGAGCACGCGGTCAATCTCCGCAGCCCGTGCGGTCAACATGAGGATCGGCACACGAGCGGTCGCCGGCTCACGTCGCAGCAGCTTGCACACTTCGAGGCCGTCCAACTCGGGCAACATCACGTCCAGCACGATCAAATCCGGCTCGTCCCCGCGCGCCCGCCGCACGGCCTCCGCCCCATCGGCAGCGGTAACCACGGCGAAACCGGCGGCGGTGAGATTGAACTCGATGAGATCAACGGCATCCGGCTCGTCATCCACGACGAGAATCTTGGGAGCGGCTTTTGGCTTGGAGGACTTCATGCGGCAGAGTTTTTGCCTGTGTGGCGGATGTCACGGCCTTCGTGGAGGAAGACCACTTCCTCGGCGATGTTCGTCGCGTGGTCGGCGATGCGCTCGATGCGCTTGGAAATCTGCATGAGGTGCAGGCAGCGCGTGATGGTGTTGGGCTGCTCCAGCATGAAGGTGATGAGTTCGCGCTGCAGCTGCTTGTGCAGGGCGTCCACGTCCTTGTCGCGGGGCAACACGGCGCGGGCGCGGACGCTGTCGCGGCTCACAAAGGCTTCGAGGCCGTCGTTCAGCATCTCCAGCGCCATCGTCGCCATGCGCGGGATGTCCACGTAGGGCTTGAGCTGCGGCTCCTTGTTCAAATCCACCGCGCGGCGGGCGATGGTGGTGGCCTCGTCGCCAACGCGTTCGAGGTTGTGGGTGATCTTCATCGCCACGGTGATCATTCGCAGGTCGGTGGCAACAGGGCCGCGCGACAGGAGGACGATGGCCAGCTCGTCCAGCTCGATCTCCAGCGCGTCGAGTTGGTCGTCGGCCTGTTCGACTTGGCGGGCGAGGTCGTCGTTGCGCTCGACGAGCGCCTTGACGGCGTTCGAGACCGAGCTGGCGGCGAGGCTCGACATGGTGAGGAGCTTTTCCTTGAGGGCGGCGAATTCGGAGTCGTGGGGGAGCATGGGAAGTTAGGGGATGGGGGATAGGAGGTGGGGGATGGGGACAGATAGAGTGTTAGGGCATCTGAACACGGAACACGGAACACGGAATACTTGTCTTCGCATCAGCCGAACCTCCCGGTCACATAGTCTTCCGTCTGCTTCTTCGACGGGTTGGTGAACAGCTTCGCGGTCGGGCCGAACTCGATCAGTTCGCCGAGGTAGAAGAACGCGGTGTGGTCGGAGATGCGCGCGGCCTGCTGCATGTTGTGCGTGACGATGACGATGGTGAACTCACGCTTCAATTCGATTATCAGCTCCTCAATCTTCGCCGTGGCAATCGGGTCCAGCGCGCTCGCGGGCTCGTCCATCAGGAGAATCTCCGGCTTGATGGCGATGGCGCGGGCGATGCACAGGCGCTGTTGCTGACCGCCGGACAGACCCATCGCGCTGGTGTTGAGCCGGTCCTTCACTTCGTCCCAGAGGGCCGCGCTGCGCAGGCTCTGCTCCACGGCGGCGTCGAGGTCGGACTTCGCCGTCATGCCGTGCAGCTTGAGGCCGTAGGTGATGTTGTCGTAGATGGATTTGGGAAACGGATTCGACCGCTGGAAGACCATCCCGATGCGTTTACGAAGTTCGATGACATCCACGTCCGGGCTGTAGATGTCCTGCCCGCCGATCTTGATCGACCCGGTGATGCGGACGGAATCAATGAGGTCGTTCATCCGGTTAAAGCAGCGGAGGAACGTGGACTTGCCGCAGCCGGACGGGCCGATGAAGGCGGTGACGTGGCGCTCACCGAGGGTCACGGAGATGTTCTTCAGCGCCTGAGTGGTGCCGTAGTGGAGGTTGACGCTGTCGGTCTGAATGAGCGGCGTGCCGGCCCCTTCGGCGGGCGGGCGGGCGTTCAGCGTGACTTGGGATGGAGAGAAGGCAGCCATGGGTGGTGAAATTTAAGTCATCAGTGGCCGGCGCGCATCTTTTTGCGCACCCGCGCACGCACAATGACGGCGACCAAGTTTAACGAGAGCGTCAGGAGGAGCAGCGCCAGCACGGTGGCGAAGAGGATGGGCCGGGTCTTCTCGATGTCCGGCGACTGCGTGCTGAGGATGAAAACGTGGTAGCCGAGGTCCATGAACTGGTCGGTCGGGCCCTTGGGCAGGTCCCTCATGTAATAGGCCGCGCCGGTGAAGAGGATGGGCGCGACTTCGCCGCCGGCACGACCCACGGCGAGGATGCCGCCGGTGAGGATGCCGGGGAGCGCTTCGGGCAGCACAATCTTGAGAATGGTTTCCAACTTCGTCGCACCGAGGGCGAGGCTGGCCTCACGCAACCCGGGCGTGATGGCGCGGAGGGATTCTTCCGTGGCCACGATGACCAGCGGCAGCGTCATCACGGCGAGCGTGAGGGAGGCCCACAGGATGGCGGGCTTGCCCCAGTGCGGTTCCGTCGCGCCGGCATCCATCGCACCGCCGATGAAGCTAATGAAGAAGCCCAAACCAAAGAGGCCGAAGACGATGGACGGGACGCCGGCAAGGTTGTTGACCGCGCCGCGAATGATGCGCGTGGTGAGCGCGGTCGAGTTCGCGTATTCGGTGAGATAGACCGCCGTGATGACGCCGATGGGCACGACGAAGAGTGTCATCAGCATCACCCGGAGCGTAGTGCCGATGAGCATGGGCAGCACGCCGGCCTTGTTCACATCGAACATATCCTGGTCCGCACTGCCGGTGAGGAAGCGCCACGAGAAGGTGCCCCAGCCGTGCCACGCGATGTTCGCGAGGATGATGCCGAGGATGAGGAGGATGAAGAGCGTCGCCAGCCCGGTAATGCCGGTGAACGCGAAGGACGCGAAGTCGAAGCCGCGCGAGCGGAAGCCGAGGCGGGCGGGTTTGGAGGAGGCGCTGTTCACTTGGCCTTCCCCTCCAGCCGGTCTTTGAGCCGGTGCATGATGAGGTCGCCCGCGAGGTTCGTAAGGAAGGTCACGATGAAGAGCAGCGCGCCGATGAGGAAGAGGATGCGGTAGTGGTGCCCACCGAAGACCGCCTCGGCCAACTCCGCCGCGATGGTCGCGGTGATGGAGCGCGTGGAATCGAACAGGCTCATCGAGATGATGCTCGCGTTGCCGCTGGCCATGAGCACCACCATCGTCTCGCCGATGGCGCGGCCAAAGCCCAGCACGACGGCGGCGAACACGCCCGGCGCGGCCGCGGGCAGCACGATTTGCCACGCGGCCTGCCACTTGGATGCGCCCAACGCCAGCGCCGCTTGCGTGTAGCTGCGCGGCACGCTGGTCAGCGCGTCCTCGGCAATGGAGAAGACCACGGGAATGACCGCCAGCCCCAGCGCGATACCAGCAACAAAGGCGTTCAGCCGCGATTGGTAGCCGAAGACGCATTGCAGAAACG
>SIBB01000233.1 GCA_009695395.1 Pedosphaera sp.
AGGCATCGCCCCTGTCATCAGCGAAGAGCGCGGCGAGGAAGCGCCCGCGGCAGCGTAGGCTGGTCCGCCAAGCCGCGTAGCCACCGAGGTGAGGAGGCAGATTCGTCCGATCACCGGCAGCGTCTTCCTCCTGCCTCATCGGCTAGGAACTCCAAGTCATTAGGTGGCAAACGCCCACCTTTTTCATTCTCTACCCTTCGCCCCCCGACTAGCCTGCGCCCGTGTTACCGGAGCGAAAATGGGAAACTGAGCCGCTGCTGCGCCTCGTCTTTGGCGTGTGCTTCTGCCTGTCCATCGGCGCCCTGCTGACCAGCGCGGTGCTGCCCAAGGACGCCCTCGCCACTCAGGAGGGGAAGTTCTTCTTCTTCGTCAGCAACTCAGTCTTGTTGCACGGCGGCACGTTGCTGCTCGTCTCGATCTTCCTGCGCGAGCACGGCGTTGGCTGGCGGGAAGGCTTCGGGTTTCGGCGAGCGGGCTTCCTGGGGATCCTCGCGCTGGCGTTCGTCGGCGTGGTCGCCGCTTTGCCGGTGGCGCTGATGCTGCAGCATCTTTCTGCGCTGGGCATGAAGGCCGTAAGCGTGCAGCCCGAGGTGCAGGTGGTGGTGCAGACCTTGCAGCAGACGCAAACCCTGCAGCAGCGCTTGTTCTTCGCGTTCGTGGCCATCCTCGGCGCACCGGTGGTCGAAGAAATCCTCTTTCGTGGCATCCTCTATCCGGCGTTGAAGCAGCGTGGCTGGCCGCAGCTCGCCCTCTGGGGCACCTCGTTCCTCTTCGCGCTCACGCACGCCAACACGGCGACCTTCCTGCCGCTGACCTTCTTCGCGATGGTCCTGGTGTTCCTCTACGAGCGCACTGGCAACCTGCTCGCTCCCATCCTGACGCACAGCCTGTTCAATGCGGCGAACTATTGCGCCCTCGTCTTCCAAAGTGAGCTGATGGAATTCTTCAAGCTGCAACCGTGAAGGAATTCGATCTCATCAAGCGCCTCAAAGCCACGCTGCCCACCCACAATTCCGTGGTGGCCGGCGCGGGGGACGATTGCGCGGTGCTGGACCTTGGCCTGCCGCACCACCTCGTGCTCTTCAAGACCGACGCCGTGGTCGAGGGCGTGCACTTCACCACCGATGCGGCGCCGGAGAAGGTCGGCCACAAAGCTCTCGCCCGCTGTCTCAGCGACATCGCTGCGATGGCTGGCACGCCCACGCACGCCGTCGTCACGCTCGCGCTGCCGGATAAGTTCGACCCCGCACGCATCGAAGCCATCTACGCGGGCATGAACGCGCTCGCACGGAAGCACGGCGTGGCCATCGTCGGCGGCGAGACGACCACGAACCCAGAGCGATTGCTGCTCTCCATCGCGCTGCTCGGCACCGTGCCGCGCAGTCGGCAGGTGCTGCGCTCCGGGGCGAAGGCTGGGGATGCCATCTTCGTCACTGGCGCGCTGGGCGGTTCCTTGAGCGGGCGGCATCTCGACTTCGAGCCGCGCTTGGCCGAGGCGCGCTGGCTGGCCGAACGCTTCACCGTCCACGCGATGATTGACCTGAGCGACGGCCTTGCGGGCGACCTGCGGCACATCCTCGAAGCGAGCGGAGTCGGGGCGGAATTGCTGGCGAGCGCCATTCCCATCAGCCGCGCCGCCAAACTTCAGTCGCGTGCAGAATCCTCCGCCAAGCCACCGCTGCTCGCCGCGCTCACGGACGGCGAGGATTTTGAACTGCTCTTCACCGTCGCCAGCCGCGCCGCTGTGCCGTTGCTGGACGCGTGGCAGGCGCAGTTCCCCGACGTAAAACTCTCGTGTGTCGGCAAGATCACCAGCCAGCCCGGCCTGCGCCTGAGCGACGCACGCGGCCTGCGCGACTTGAACCTGAGCGGCTACGAACACTTCGCCAGTTAAGCCACAGATGGACACAGATCGACACAGGTGGGATTGCCGCGAGGGGGAGCAAGGAGCGCCGATAGCTGCCTTGCTGAATTCGGCTGTGTGTCCTTTGCGCCCTTTCTCGGCGAGTTCCTTCCCTCTTCATCTGTGCTCATCTGTGTCCGTCTGTGGCTCATGAAAGTGTGCCTCACCAACTCGCCAGAGGAGACCGCTGCGCTCGGCGAGGTGTGGGCGATGGGGGCCGCGCCCGGTTGGACCATCGCGCTGTGCGGCGACTTGGGGATGGGCAAGACGCAGCTCGTGAAGGGGCTGGCGCGCGGTCTTGGCATCACGGGCCGCATCGCGTCGCCGACGTTCGCGCTTGTGAATGAGCACACCAACGGGCGCGTGCCGCTCTTCCATCTGGACCTCTATCGTCTCGAGACACGTGAGCAAATCGCCGCCGCGGGGCTGGCCGAATACCTCTTCACCTCGCGCGGCATGACGGTGGTGGAGTGGGCAGAGAGATGGTGGGGAACCATTCCGAATTCCGAATTCCGAATTCCGAATTCCAGATTGCGGTGGGTGAACATCTCCGCGCCGAGCGAGACGCAGCGCCGCATCGAGTATGAAGATTTTGGCGATTGAATTCTCCTCCGCCCGACGTGGCGTGGCGGTTGTGGAAGGCGGCCGCGTGCTCGGCCTCGCCGAGGGCGATGGGCTTACGCCCGGACCCTTCGCGTTGATTGAGTCGGCGCTGCGGGCCGCGGGAGTCGAGCGGGAGCAGATTGAGTGCGTTGCGCTTGGGCGCGGGCCGGGTTCCTACACGGGCGTGCGCTCGGCCATCGCGTTGGCGCAAGGCTGGCAGCTCGCGCTCGGGGTGAAGCTCCTCGGCATCAGCAGCGCGGAAGTGCTCGCGGCCACGGCACAGACGGCGGGGGTGACCGGGCGTGTCGCCGTCGTGATTGATGCGTTGCGCGGGGAATTTTACTCGGCGAGCTACGATGTGGCGGTGGCCGGTTGGCGCGAAACGGCTCCGCTGCGACTGCTCAAACGTGAGGAGGTCGAGGCCCTGGCGGCTGGCGGCGAGTTGCTCGTCAGCCCAGATGCGAAGTGCCCGTTCGGCGGAGCTAGGTTGCTGGTGCCTTCCGCTGCTGAACTCGGGCGATTGGCTGGTCAACGGAATGAGTTCCAAGCGGGTGAAACACTGGAACCGATTTACCTGCGCGAGACAACCTTCGTGAAGGCCCCGCCGCCGAAGTTTTACTGACCGCGCTCCTACTGGTAGTGCGGCGGCTTCTGGTTGTTTGAACGGATGCGTTCCAGCTCCTGGTTTTCCATTGCTTCGGAAGCGCGCGCGATTTCCTTCTGGAGGCGCGCGAGGATGCGAGCCTGCTCGACTACGACTTGGTTGAGTTGCTCGTGCTGATGCTCCATGTGCGCGAGGGCTGATTCGAGTTTTTGGAGCCGCGTGTCAACGGTCGTGTCCATAACGCAGCGTAGGCGGAGGCTCCTGGGAATGTCGAATGCCGAGTGCCGAATCAGTGGCGTGACTCCCCCGCTCCGCCCGTCACTTTCGCTGGCAGGTCGCCCTCGCCGAGCTTGCGCTTGAAGAGTTCGAGGACGAGGCCGTAGCAGGTGAGTGCGAGAGCGGGGTCGTAGCGATGGCCTTCGTCGCGGAGGAAGGCGTGCTGGCCGTTGAACTCGTGCCAGGTGAAGTTCAGGTTCGCGTCGGCCATCGCGTTGTGGAGCAGCGCGCGGCCTTCGCGGGGGACGTGCGGGTCTTGGCGGCCCCAGATCATGAGCATCTCGGCGGAGAGTTCCGGCACGCGGTCGAGGGTGTTGTCGCACTTGCCATGGCCGAGGCCGCGCTTGTGGATGTCCGTCGCGTAGAAGCACACGCCGGCCAGCACGCCGGGGTTCATGCTCGCGCGGAAGCTCAGGTGCCCGCCGATGCAGATGCCCATCACGCCGAGCTTGCCGGTGCAGGCCGGGTGCGCACGGAGGAAGTCCAGCGCGGCGCGTGCGTCGGCGTCGTAGCTGGCGAGTTCCTTGGTGGTTTTCAGTTCGTTGCCCTTGTCCGCGCCCGCCTGGTCGTAGGCCAGCACCGTGCCAGCAGGGAGGAACTCATGGTAAATCTCCGGCACGGCGACGACGAAGCCGTGGCCGGCGAGCAACGCGGCGGTCCGCCGAATGGGGCCGGTGACTTGGAAAATCTCCGAGTAGAGCAGGATGCCGGGATACTTTCCTTCCGCAGCGGGGCGGAAGACGTGGGTCCGCATCGGGCCAGTCGGCGTGGGGAGGTCGGCGAACTCGGTGTCTTTGATGACCATGAGGCGGACGGGGAAGTTCAGCTCGGATCACAGCAATTCCACGGCGCGGGCCAACTCGGCGTCCGTGTTATAGAAGTGTGGCGAGAGGCGGATGTAGTGCTTTCCGGCGCGGTCAGTGCGGAGGGAGGTGATGACCCCGCCGTCCGTGAGGCGTTGGTGGATGGCTGGCAGGTCGGAGGCTTCGCGGGTGATGCTGATGATGCCGGCGCAGTTCTCGGGCGGGGCGGTGGCGTTGAACACGGTCCAGCCCTTGGCCTGCAACTCGGGGACGAGGAACGCGCGCTTACGCAGCAGTTCGGCGGCGATGTTCGCCACGCCAACTTCGGCGATCATGTCCATCGCAGCCTTGAGGCCCACGATACCAAGAACGTTGTGCGCGCCGGCCTCGAAGCGGCGCGCCCCGGAGTGGTAGGTAAGCTCGTCCTGCGCGGTGTAGTTCGGGCAGCGGACGTTGTTCCAACCGAGCGCGATGGGGCGCAGCTTGTCCTGCACTTCCTTGCGCACGTAGAAGATGCCGGCGGCGCACGGCGAGAGGAGCCATTTGTGTCCGTCCGCGGCGAGGAAGTCCACGTGCTTCACGGAGACGGGGAATGCCCCGAGCGTTTGCATCGCGTCCACGCAGAAGAGGATGCCGCGCGCGCGCAAAGCCTTGCCGATGGCGTCGAGGTCAATGCGCCAGCCGGCGATGAAGTGCGCGGAAGTGAGCGCGACGAGCCGCGTGTTCTCGTCCACCTGCCCGAGCACGTCCACGGGGCGGATGCGGCCCAGCTCGCGGGTGTTGAGGTAGCGGACTTTCACGCCCTGCGCGGCGAGGGCCATCCACGGGTAGACGTTCGAGGGAAAGTCGTCGTGGTAGATGACGATGTTGTCGGTGCGGCGGAAGGTGAGGCCGCCGGCGACCATGCTCAACGCGAGAGAGGTGGGGCCGACGAAGGCGATTTCATCCGGCTGCGCGCCGACGAGGAGCTTGGTGGCGGACTCGCGGGCGGCGCGGTGGAGCTTGGGCAGCCATGTCTCCTGGTCGTCCTGCGTGGCGAGGAAGCTGTAGTGCCCGATGGCGTCGGCGGCGCGGCGGGCAAGGGGCGCGACGCCGGCGTGGGCCAGGTAGGCCTTGCTGCGGCAGACGGGGAATTCGTCCTGGCGGAGGCGCTCATCCGAGAGAATTTCGGAAACGGTCATGAGCAGACTTTGAATGACCAATGACGCGATGTCCAACGACCAATCAATGCCCAATGACTGCTCGCTGGGTATCGGATGGGGATTGGGTCATTCGCCCCTCACTCCGAGAGCACGTTGTTGATGTTGTTGAAGTAGCCGGCCCAGAACATCACCACTTGGGCGCCGATGGCGATCATGATGAGGAGGATGATGCCGATGGTAAGGCCGCGCGTGAACATTTGCATCTGCCGGTGGCCTTCCACGCGGCTGTATTCGTGGAGGCGCTTGAGAGTGTCGTCGAGCTGGCCGCTAATCTCGCCGGTGCGGTAGAGGCTGATGAACATGGGGGGGAAAACGTCCGTGTCGGCGAGGATTTCAGCGGGGGTCAGCTGCTCGGTCTCAATTTTCGGGCGCCATTTCATCACCTCGCGGGCGAGCGCGGGCGACCCGCTGGCGCGCGCGGCCAGCTCCCAAGAGTCCACGATGCCGACGCCGGCGGAGAAGAGCGCTTCGAGCGCGGCGGTGAGGCGGGCGAGGGCGAGGTTGCGGCGGGCGGTGCCCAGCACGGGGACGAGCCCCATGAGTTGCTCCATCGTCGCACGCCACCACAGCGCCCGCGCCCCGCCGCCGCCCAACACGAGGGCGGCGCCGAGGCCGTAGAGGGTGCCGAAGGCCAACGCCTTGCTCACGAGGAGCGCCGTCCACTGGCCCTGCAAAACTGCCGCGACCAGCATGCCCACCGGGAAGACGAGCAAGGCCATGTGGACAATGCAGAAC
>SIBB01000234.1 GCA_009695395.1 Pedosphaera sp.
CGACTACGGGGAGCGGAGCGCCTTCCTCAGCTCCACCAACGTCAGCGTGTTCACCACATCCCCCTTCGTCAGCCAGCCCTTGCGCGCGACGCCCGCGCCGAGGCGGAGGTAGCCGAAGTGGTCGAGGCGGTGGGCGTCGCAGTTGACGACGCACTTCACCCCTTTGCTCCGCGCGTAATGCCAGAGCCGCCAGTCGAGGTCGAAGCGCCACGGGCTGGCGTTCAGCTCAAGCCACGTGCCGGTCGCCGCGCACGCGTCAATCACGGCCTGCTGGTTTACGGGATACGGTTTGCGCTCCAGCAAAAGGCGGCCCGTGAGGTGGCCGAGCATGTGGACGTGCGGGTTTTCCGCCGCGCGGATGAGGCGCTGGGTGTTGTCCGCCTCGTCGCTGCCCGCGACGTGCAGGCTGGCGACGACGACATCGAGTTGGGCAAGTAGGTCGTCGGGGAAGTCGAGGCGTTCCTTCAAGATGTCCACCTCGGTGCCGGTGAGTAGACGGAAGTCCGTGCCGCTGTCGGCAAGTTTTTGGTTCACGGCCGCGATGGCGGCGAGCTGTTGCGTGAGGCGCTCGGGGGAAAGGCCGTTGGCTTGGAAGCTCGCGCGTGAGTGGTCGGTGATGGCCCAGTAGCTCAAGCCCAGTTCCTCCGCGTGCGCGGCGATTTGTTCGAGCGTCTCGTGGCCGTCGCTCCAGTTGGAGTGGTTGTGCAGCGAGCCACGGAGGTCGGTCCATTCTAGCAGGCGCGGGAGTTGGCCGGCCTCGGCGGCGGCGAACTCGCCGTGGTCCTCTCGCAGCTCCGGCTCGACGTAGGACAAATCCAGTGCGCGGAAGATGTCTTCCTCCGTGTTGCAGGGCAGGCGGAGCGCGGGGTCGCGGGTCTCCTCGGTGGAGCGGAAGAGCCCGTATTCGTTGAGGCGCAGGCCGCGCGCGATGGCCCGCTGGCGCATGACGATATTGTGCTCCTTGCTGCCGGTGAAGTAGGCGAGGGCGAAGGGATACTCGGCGTCGCTCACCACGCGCAGGTCGGCCTGAATGCCGCCCTCGACAATCACGCTGGCCTTGGTCTCGCCCTTCGCGCTGACGCTGAGGACGCCGGCCTGCGTGACGAAGAACTCGATGACCTCGGCGGGCTGGCGCGAGGAGACGAGGAAATCAATGTCGCCGATGGTCTCCTTCCAGCGGCGCAAACTGCCGGCGGTGCTGCAGCGCGTGACATCGGGATGCTGGCGGAGGCTTTCGAGGATGGGCTGCGCGACGGCGAGCGCCTTGTGCAGATGGTGCTTGCTGGCGAACTGGCGCTTGAACGCGATGCCTTCGAGAATCTTTGTTTGAGTCTTCTCGCCGAAGCCTTCGATGACGGCGACCTTGCCGGCCTTGCACGCGGCTTCGAGGGCTTCGATGGTGTCCACGCCGAGTTCGTCGTGGAGCTTCTTCACCTTCTTGGGCCCGAGGCTGGGGATGCCGAGCATCTCGACGAGGCCGGGCGCAACGGAGGCTTTTAACTCGTCGTAGTAAGGCAGCTTTCCGGTGGTGACGAGCTTGGTGATCTTGTCCACGAGCGCGTCGCCGAAGCCCTTGATTTCGCCGAGGCGGCCCTCGGCGACGATCTTGTCGAGTGGTTCGGTGAGGCTCTCCAGCGTGCGCGCGCCGTTGTGGTAGGCGCGGGTCTTGAAGGGGTTCTCGCCCTTGAGTTCCAGCAGCGTGCCAATTTCGGTGAGCACGGCGGCGACTTGCTCTTTGTCCATGGGCGGAGTCTAAGGTCCAAGGTCTGAGCTCCAAAAGTCCAAAGTCCTAGGGGTGCGTTCTGAATATGGGTGAGTGGCTTTTTCCCATTGTAGCTCGACAAGTGATTCCCTAACGTTAAGTCGAAAAAAGAAGCCCATGCAAGTTACTTCAAACCAACCTGCGCCTCGGTCGGTCAGCGGCGCCTTTACCCTCATCGAACTTCTCGTCGTGATCGCGATCATCGCGATCCTGGCGGGGATGCTCTTGCCCGCGTTGAGCAAGGCCAAAGGCAAAGCCAAGGCGACTGCGTGCCTGAGCAACACACGGCAAATGGCGATGTGCCTGCCGATGTATGCCGGTGATTACAACGGGAAGTATCCGGGTTGCATCAAGCTGCCGGAGTTCTACTTTGTCTGGCCGTGGCGGATCCTCCCGTATATGTCGGGGAACAAGCAGGCGTTCTGGTGCGCGTCGCTCCAGGCCAATGCCAAATGGGACATCACCCTCAACCCGACCGTCCACCCGGCAACCAGCATCTACGAGATCAAGGCGGGCGGAGCAGCGGCGGGCACGCGCTTCAGCTATGGCTACAACGACTGGGGCACCCGTCCGGTCGTGGCCGCTCCGGGCAGCGGACTCGGCGGCGACGTGGATTCGGTGACGCGATTGGAACTGCACGAGAGCGCCGTCCTGAAGCCGTCCGACATGATTGCCATCGCGGAGACGGTTGCGGACCGCGTGTTTGACGGCAGCATAGACCCACGCACCTATCAGGAATGGCCGGCGCGGCGGCATAACGGACGCACGATGACGATCTTCGCCGACGGACACGCCGACAGCCCACTGCGGCGGGACATGGTCAATCCCAATGACAATGCTTGGCGTGCCCGGTGGAACAATGACAACGACCCTGACCAACCGCGCACCTGGCCAGCGGACAATGGCGGACTCAATGGGCCGTTGACCATCGATACCGACCCCATTTTTTAACCGCCTGCCGCATGATCAAGTTGTTCCCCCTCGCGCTCGGCCTGCTCCTCGTTTCCAGCGGTTCCGCGTGTCGGAAGCGGACACCAGAAGCCGCAGGCCCAACGGAAGCTCCGCAAGCGGTGCAAGCACCAACGCCCAACGCCGCCTTCAACCCGCAGCAGAACGCCGAGGAAATCCTCGGCTCGATGAACGAGGCGCTGCGGCACTACATGGCGGCGAAGGGCAAAATGCCCGCGAGCATCGAGGAACTCTACGTGACTCATGCCGCAAAAAAGCTTCAGCCGCCGCCCGGGAAAAGCTTCGCGCTCAATCCCAAGATGATGAGCGTCGAGTATCGGTGAGTTTGCCGGACTTCACCATTGCCCCGGCTGCGGACCGTTCCTACCATCCGCGCCCTTATGGCCGAATCCTCCATCACATTCCTCCGCGCCGCTGGGCGCCGGGCTGACCAGCTCCGCCCCGTCCGCTTCCAGAACCACATCGCGCCGCACGCGGCCGGCTCCACGCTCATCGAGTGGGGCAACACCCGCGTCATCTGCGGCGTGACCATCGAGGAGTCCGTGCCGCGTTGGATGAAGGAGCAGGGCGTCACCGGCGGCTGGATCACGGCGGAGTATTCCATGCTCCCCTACTCCACCCACACGCGGAAGCAGCGCGACAGCAGCAAGGGCAAGGTGGACGGGCGCTCGATTGAAATCCAACGGCTCATCGGCCGCGCGATGCGTTCCGCGCTTGACCTCGACAAGCTGGGCTCCCGCACCATCTGCGTGGATTGCGACGTGTTGCAAGCCGACGGCGGCACGCGCACCGCGGCCATCACCGGCGCGGTCGTCGCGCTGCGGCTCGCGCTGAAGAAGCTCATGGCCGAGGGCAAACTCACCGCCGACCCCATCGTCAACCACGTCGCCGCCGTCAGCGTGGGCATCGTCAACGGCATCCCGCTGCTGGACCTCTGCTACACCGAGGACGCCGCCGCGCAGGTGGACATGAACCTGGTGATGACCGGCGCCGGCGAGTTCATCGAGCTGCAAGGCACCGGCGAGGAAAGCACGTTTTCCGACGACCAGCTCGCGGCGATGCTGACGCTCGGGCGCGTGGGAATCCGGGAGTTGCTCGCGTTGCAAGAAGCCGCCGTGAAGTAATGGCGAACGGCGAATTTCGAATGGCGAATCCTTGCCATGCCACCGATTCGCCATTCCCCGTTCGACACTCGAAATTCCCATGAGTTCCCCTCCCACCCGCCTGTTCCTCCTCCGCCACGGCGAGGTCGAAGCCCGCTACCACCGCATCTTCGGCGGGCGGATTGACATGGAGCTGTCGCCACGCGGCCACGAGCAGGCAAAGGCGCTGGCGAATTATCTCGCGGGCACGCACTTCAACTCGATCTACGTCAGCCCGATGAAACGCGCGCAGCAGACGCTCGCGCCGCTGGCCTCGCAGAAGGGCCTGCAGGCGACCACGCTCCCGGGCCTGCGCGAGGTGGATTTCGGCGACTGGACGGGCCTGAGCTGGCAGCAAGTCCAGGAACGCTCCGGTGTCAGCGCGTTCGACTGGCTGGAAAAGTTGGAGGCCGGCGAAGTCCCGGGAGCCGAGACCGGTCCGCAATTCCGGGGTCGCATCGAGCCGTGTCTGAAACAAATCCTCCGCGATTGCGCCGGCCAGACGGTCGCGGTCGTTTGCCACGGCGGCGTTATCCGGATGCTCCTCGCGGTGCTGCTCGAACTCCCGCTGCCCAAGCTCGCGCACTTCGACATCGAGTATGCCAGCATCACCGTCGTCGAGCAGCGCCCGCACCGGAGCGAAGTCTCGCTGCTGAACTTCACGCCGTGGCGGGATTTGCCATGAAATCTTTAGCCACAAAAGGGCGCAAAGAACTCAAAGGGAAGGCGCGGCTTGGTTTTTTGCGCTCTCCGCGCCCTTTCGCGGCTAATCCAAAATGAAATCTGTCCCCCTCACCCAAGTTTCCATCGCCACCTCCCGCGAGGCCGAGGAGGCCGTCGCGGAGTTGGTCCTGCGTGTCTTGAGCCAGACGCCCTCGACTTACTTCGACGCCGAGACGGGCGACACCACCGTCTCCACCTACTTGGAGCAGCCATCGCAGTGGAGCGCCGCCGCGCGCGCCGAACTGCAAGCGGGACTCTGCACGCTCACCGAGTGCGGGCTGGACATCGGCCCTGGCGCGATCGCGTCGAGCAAGGTGCGCCGCGAGGACTGGGCGGAGTCGTGGAAGCGGCACTTCAAGCCGCTGGAGATCGGCGACGCGCTGCTGCTCAAGCCGAGCTGGGAGAAGCGCAAGCCGCGCAAGGGTCAGGCCGTGATCATCCTCGATCCCGGGTTGAGCTTCGGCACGGGGCACCATGCGACGACGGGATTTTGTTTGCGGCAGCTCGTCGAAGTGCGGAAAGGAAGAGGAGCAGGATTAGGATTAGGAGCAGGAAGGGAATCGCGCGCCTCAGCTCCTGCTCGTAATCTTGATCCTAATCCTGCTCCTGCCCTGTCCCTCCTCGATATCGGCACCGGCTCGGGAATCCTCGCCATCGCCGCCGCCAAGCTGGGTTACTCGCCCGTGCGCTGCTTCGACTTCGACCCCGAATCCGTCCGCGTGGCGAAGGCGAACGCATTGCAAAACGACGTCGCCCACCTCGTGAAGCCCGTCCGCCACGACCTCACCAAGCTCCCGCTCGCCAGCGCGACGCGTTACCACGTCGTCTGCGCGAACCTGATCTACGACCTGCTCCTCGCCGAGCGCGAGCGCATCCTGAACCGCTTGCGGCCCGACGGCGTGCTAGTGCTAGCGGGCATCTTGCAGACGCAGTTCCCAAAGGTGGAACGCGCCTACCGTCAGGCGGGCCTGCAACTCATCGCGACCGAGGTGGAGAAGGAGTGGCAGTCCGGGGCGTTCGTGCGGCGGGCGGGTTATCTGTGACTCGGGAGTCCGGCCCCTGAGCTTGCCCGATGGTGGAGCGCGGCCTCGCGGCAACGCGCCTCGGCCTCGGCGCAGCTCACGGACTGCTTGCCCACCACCACCACGACGGCAACGTCCAGCTTGGTGATGGCGCGCAAGCTATCGGCTGGAGGCATGGGGCAGGGAGGATGGGGAGCAAGCAGCCCAACTTTCAGCGTTTGCATCGGTTACGCTCGCTGCCAGCTTAGGCGGCGTGAAAGCCGTTCGTCTCCGGGTGCCTGCCGTTGTGCCGCGCACCGTGCTCGTCGCGATCGTGGTGGTGCTCGCGTTCGCCGGCAGACTTCCCGCCGCCGTCGCCATCACTGAGTTGCCGGATCGGATCCGCGTGGCGATTGATGGCGAGGTGTTCACTGAGTGGCGGCACAAGGATTGGGTCGGGCCGTATCTCTATCCCGTCATCGGCCCCAACGGCGAGAACGTCACGCGG
>SIBB01000235.1 GCA_009695395.1 Pedosphaera sp.
GCCGCTGCTTGAGCAAGGTAGGCAGCGAGTTGAACCACGAGTCGGAGTTCGTCGGGTGCGACAGGTCTGTCCACGCATTCGCGCCGCTGCTGCCGCGCTCCTTCGGGAAACGGTCGTCGTATTCGTCGCAATACAGGTTTAACACGAGGCCCCACTGGCGCTGCTGGTTAAGGCATTGAGTTCGCTTGGCGGAGTTCTTCGCCTTGCTCAATGCCGGCAGCAGCATCCCGGCGAGAATCGCGATGATGGCGATGCCGACCAGCAGTTCAATGAGCGTGAACGCGGTGGAGCGTGAGGCGGGATTGAGTTTCATTTCAGTTGCCAAGGGAAGCGGGCGGAGCGGGGGCCACTAGCCAAACACCTGAACACTCGCACGAGGGCAACCACCCAAGCCCCCGCACTCCGCCCTCAAAGCTGGCTCAGTCTCGCGCGGCCAGGTCACAGACAAGCGGAGCCGCCGTGACGCTTTGACAAACAAATGGGTTGCGCGTTCCTCAGAAGCGCGAGACGGAGAGGAAACCAGTGGCAGCGTCGGCCTCGGCGTAGAGGGTGGCGGTCGCACCATCGCCAGTTCGCGCCTTGCGGTTCAACCGCTCTCGACTTTCCTGCTTTGGCATCCGCGCGTTCATCACTTACTCTCCCCGTCATGAAATTTCGCATCGCCGCCGTCCTCGCTTCGCTCATGTTCACGGCGTCGCTTTCTGCTGAACACCAGACCCACCTTTGCCGCTGGTGCTCCGCGCAGTTCGCCCCCGCGCCCGTCGATTCGCCCGCCTACCGAAAATACGCGCCCGACCGCCGCGTGGACATCCTCCACCTCGCGCTCGACGTGACGCCGGATTTCAAGGCCCGCACCCTCGTCGGCACCGCCACCGTCACCTTCAAACCCATCGCCACGCCGCTGGAAGAGCTGCGGCTGGACGCGGTGGACCTGCGCATCGCGTCCGTGACCAGCTCGGAGAAGTTACTCGGCCACCAAGTCACTGACCGCGAGATTGTCTTCACCTTCGCCCCGCCGATTCCGGTCGGGAAAGAGGCGCGCGTGGTGGTGAAGTATTCCGCCGAACCGCGCAAAGGCCTCTACTTCCGGACGCCGGAGATGGGTTATCCCGAGACGCATCTCTGGACGCAGGGCGAGCCGAGCGAGGCGCGGCATTGGTTCCCGTCGTTCGACCATCCCGTCGAGAAGTTCACCAGCGAAGTCACGTGTCACATGCCCGCCGGGATGGTTGCGCTCTCGAATGGACGACAAGTTTCCGCCCAGCCCAGCGCGGGTGGACTCACCGCGTTTCACTGGGTGCAGGAGAAGCCGCATGTGACTTACCTCATCACGCTCGTCGCCGGGCAGTTGAAGAAGATTGAGGACAAGCACCGCGATATCCCGCTGGAGTTTTGGACCACGCCCAGCGACCTCGCCGCCGCGCCGAACTCCTTCCGCCACACCAAGCACATGATGCAGTTCTTCGAGCGCGAGATTGGCGTGAACTACCCGTGGGCGAAGTATGGCCAGGCCGCCGTCCACGATTACCACTGGGGCGGCATGGAGAACACCAGCCTCACCACGCTGAACTACCACACGCTCTTCACCGCCGAGACGGAGAACCTGTTCAGCAGCGACAGCCTCGTCGCGCACGAGCTGGCTCACCAGTGGTTCGGCGACTTCGTGACGTGCAAGGACTGGAGCCAAATCTGGCTGAACGAGGGCTTTGCCACCTACTACGATTGGCTCTGGCAAGGCGACTTCGGCGGCACGAACGAAACGCTTTACGCCCTGCACAGCGCTGCGAAAGGCATTCTCGGGAACCAAAACGAGACGCGGGGCATGGTGTGGCGGAAGTTCGGCGAGCCGGAGGAGATGTTCAACTACCTCGCCTACCCGAAGGGCGCGTGGGTGCTGCACATGCTGCGCTGCCAGCTCGGCGCGGACCTGTATCGCCGCTGCGTCCGCACGTATCTGGACCGCCACGCCTTCGGCTCGGTGACGACGGAGGATTTGAAGAAGGTCATCGAGGAGCAGTCGGGCCGCAGCTTCGACCGCTTCTTCGACCAATGGGTCCACGGCATCGGCGCGCCGACGCTGGACGTGACTTACGCATGGGACGAGAAGGCCAAGCTCGCGCGCGTGAGCGTGAAGCAGTCGCAGAAGATTTCCGACGAGGCTCACCTCTTCCAGTTCCCGCTGACGCTGCGCTTCAAGTCCAAGTCCGGCACCACCGACCACACGGTGCAGGTCCGCGACAAGGAGGAGGACTTCTACCTGCCGCTGAAGGCCGCGCCCGACGTGGTGCGCGTGGACCCCGGCCTCACGTTGCTGGCGCGCATCAACTTCAAGCCCGCCACGCCGATGCTGCTCGCGCAGCTCGCGGACAAGACGGACTTCCTCGGCCAGCTCCACGCCCTCGACAACCTCGCGGGCCGCAGCGACAGCGAGACGGTCGCCAAGCTCAAGGCTGCGCTGAACAGCGATTCGCACTACGCCATCCGCACGCGAGCGGCGGACTTGCTCAAGCAGGCCCGCACGGATGAATCGATGATCGCACTTCTCGCCTCGACGAAGCAGGCTGACGCCCGAATCCGAAGCTCCGTAGTCTCCGCCCTCGGCGGCTTCTACCACGACGATGCCTTCGCCGCCCTCAAGCAGACCCTCGCCACCGAGAAGAACCCCGGCATCCAAGCCACCGCCCTCCGCGCGCTCGGCCCCTACGCGAAACCCGAAGTCCGCGACCTGCTCGTGAAGTTCCTCAACACACCCAGTTACCGCGACCGCCTCACCGAAGCCGCCATCGCCGGCATGAAGGCGCAGGACGACCCCGCGTTCGTCGCGCCCCTGCTCGCCGCGCTCCAGTCCCGCGAAGCCACGCTGCCCAGCACCGTTTTCTCCACCGGCCTCGACGCCCTCGCCACGCTCGCGCGCAACGAGCCGAAGAAAGATTCCATCCGTGACTTCCTCACCGCCCGCGTGAACTCGCCGAAGGAACGCGTCCGCCTCGCCGCCATCACCGCGCTGGGGACGCTCGAAGACCCGCGCGCCCTCGCCGCGCTGGAAACTTTCACCGCGCTCGCCGCCGACCGCCCGGAGAAAGCCGCCGCCGACAAAGCGCTCGCGCAACTCCGCACCGCCCGCAAACCCGGCGACGACCTCAAGGGCCTCCGCACCGAAGTCCTCGACCTTCAGAAGTCGAACCGCGAGCTGAAGAAGGATTTGGAGACACTGAAGAAGAAGCTGGAGGCGAAGTGACGCAGAGGGGTCTCCCGCTCCTTACCTGCGCCGCTGTGGGATTGGCAGAAGAAGCAGGAGCAAGATTACGAGCAAGAGTGGTGATGCCGCTCAATTGCATGAAAGTGAGGTGAGACCCCCCACTCCTCGCCGCCCATTTCCCTGTGGACACCCTGCCCCGAATAAGGCAAGGATTCTCTCGTCTATACCAGCACTGACACGTTTCCAGCACGAAGCCGGTGACGGTTGTCAGCATGGTCGGACCAGTAGTTGAAAACAAAGTCGGTAAGAAAGAACAACCTATGAAGTTCGTTAAAGTCCTCGCTGCCGTGGCGTTCGCCGTGGCTCTCTCCACCACCCTCGCCCTCGCGGCGGACAAGGCTGACAAGAAGGCCCCTCCCGGCAAGGTCGCCGGTTGCTGCGCCAAGGCTGCCAAGGATGGCAAGGCTTGTGACCACGCCTGCTGCGTGGAATCTGCCAAGGGCAACAAGAACTGCGAGAAGTGCAAAGGCACGAACGAAGAGAAGAAGTAATTCTTCCTTCCAGTTACTCACGAACGGCCAGCGGCAACGCTGGCCGTTTCTTTTTGCCCACGGCTCAGCCCATTTCGCGCCATCGCTGGGCAATCGGCACCCGCCGCCCCACGCCAAACGCCTTGGTCGTCACCTTCAGCCCCGGGGCCGCCTGCCGCCGCTTGTATTCCGTGCCATCAATCAGCTTCACCACCCGCTGCACCGCCGCCGCGTCGAAGCCCGCGGCGATGATTTCCGCTGCTGGCAGGCACTTCACCACGTATTCCTCCAAGATGGCGTCGAGCACCTCGTAAGCCGGCAGCGAGTCCTGGTCGGTCTGGTTGGGCCGCAATTCGGCGCTGGGCGGCTTGGTGATGGACGCCGCCGGGATAATTTCGCGCTCGCGGTTCACCCAGTTCGAGAGGCGGTAAACCATCGTCTTGGGCACGTCGCTGATGACGGCCAACCCGCCGCACATGTCGCCGTAGAGCGTGCAATAGCCCACCGCCAGCTCGCTCTTGTTCCCCGTCGTCAGCAGCAGTGAGCCGAACTTGTTCGACAAGCCCATCAGCACGACTCCGCGCAGCCGGGCTTGGATGTTCTCCTCAGTCGTGTCCTCGGCAAGGCCGCCGAAGACTTCCTTCATCTGGCCTTTTGCGGCCGCGAAGGCTGGCTGGATGGGAATCACGTCGTAGCGGATGCCCAGGTTTTCCGCCAGCACACGTGCGTCGTCGAGGCTGCCCTGCGACGAGAACTGCGACGGCAGGGAAACCCCCCGCACGTTCTCCGCGCCGAGCGCTTCCACCGCCAGCACCGCCGTCAGCGCCGAGTCAATCCCGCCGCTCAAACCCAGCAGCGCGGACTTGAACCCGCACTTGTGCAGGTAGTCCTTTAACCCCAGCACGAGCGCGCGATACACCAGTTCCTCCTCACCGTTCACGGGTGGCGCACCCGGCGTCAGCCTCTCTGTGTCCACGACAAGGAAGTCCTCCGCGAAGAGCGCCCCCTGCGCCGCCAGCCGACCCTGCGCATCGAATACCAGACTCGCGCCGTCGAAGATGAGCTCGTCATTGCCGCCCACGAGATTGCAGTAAAGCAGCGGGCAACGCGTCTTGGCCGCGAGGCTCGCGAGCATCTCGCGCCGCGTCGTGTTCTTGCCCAAATGCCACGGCGACGCCGACACGTTGAAAATAATCTCCGCCCCCGCCGCCACCAAGTCCGCCGCTGGATTACGCCGATACCGCCGGTCCCGCCAGAAATCCTCGTCGTTCCACACGTCCTCGCAGACCGTCACGCCGATGCGTTGGCCATTGAACAGCAACGGCTCATTCCCCTCCGCCGGGTCGAAGTAACGGTCCTCGTCGAACACGTCGTAAGTCGGCAACAGCATCTTGGTCCGGACCTCCGCAATCTTCCCGTGCTGCAACAGAGCGACTGAGTTGGTCAGCCCACGCCCCGGTCGCCCGACTGTCCGGCCTACGAAGCCCGTGAGCAAACCCACCTTGCCCGTTGCCGCCGCGAGCCGCTCAAGCATGGCTAGGTTCTGCGCGACGAAATGCGGCTTGAGGAGCAAATCGCGCGGCGGGTAGCCAGTTGTCGCCAGCTCCGGGCACGCCACAAGGTCCACGCCCGCCGCCACACCGCGCCGGTAAGCCGCGAGGATGCACGCCTCGTTCCCCACGAGATCCCCGACGGTGGTGTTAAGCTGCGCGAGCGCGACTTTCATACGGCCAAGCCGCGCGAAGAATGGAGCAGTGAAACGGCGAATGTCGAATGGGGAATATCGAACCTACGCAACGGACGCGTCCGGTCAGGAGTCCCATTCGTCACTACCCATTCGCAATTCCACCCAATTCCCCCTTCGCCCGCGCGTGGCGTCCATAGACCAGCTCGAAGATCGGCGATGTCATCAGCGTGGTGACAATCGCCATCAGAACGAGCACGGAGAAGAGAGCCGGCTGGATGATGCCCTCCTGCAAGCCGATGTTGATAATGATCAGCTCCATCAGCCCGCGTGAGTTCATCAGCGCACCGACGGCCAGCGCGGTGCGGTTGTCCTCGCCAGTCGCGCGCGCCGCCGCCCAGCAGGCGCCGAACTTGCCGAGACACGAGGCGGCCAGCACGAGGAGCGCGATGCCGAGCATCTCGAGGTTGTTGACCATGTCCAATCGCGTGTTCAGCCCCGAGTAGGTGAAGAACATCGGGAGCAGGCACACGACTGCGAAGGGCTCCAACTGCCGCTGAAGCTCCTTCGTCAGCAGACCGCGCGGCATCGCCACGCCTAGCAGGAAACCACCGAAGACCGCATGGATGCCGACCGCATCCATCGCCCACGCCGCCAGCATGAAAAGCATCATTAC
>SIBB01000236.1 GCA_009695395.1 Pedosphaera sp.
CGCGCAAGCCCATCCCCCGCATCGCCGAGGCGCAGCTCGCCGACCACGCGGTGCTTGGCCACCTGTTACTGAAGGCGGCGGAAGTCGCCAAGCAGGTTGGCCTCGCGGCGAACGGCTACCGCCTCGTCATCAACAACGGTCCCGACGGCGGCGAATCCGTCCCTCACCTCCACTGCCACATCCTCGGCGGCCGGCCGATGAGCTGGCCACCGGGGTAATTTGAGCAGCCAGCAAGCGGGAGGAGAAAGCAATCGGTATTCAGTAATCAGTCCGGCGCGCTGCTCCCTCTACCCACTGAACGCTTTCCCTCCAACTCTCAGGGATTCTCCCGCAGCCAGAAGCGGATGGCTGTGGCCTGTGCGTGCTGCGGGCGAAGCTCCAGCAGGCGCAGGTAGTGCGCGCGGGCCTTCGCCGGCTGCTTGAAGTTTTGCGAGTGCAGGTTGGCGAGGGCGAGGTGCGCGCTCGCGTCGTCAGGGGTGTTCGCCAGTAACTTCTCCAACTCCGTGGCCGCGTCGCGCAGGAAGCCGCCGCGCTGGAGTGCGAGGGCGAAGTTGAACCGCGTGCTCGCAGAAGCCGGGTCCAGCGCCAGCGCGGTCTCGTAGGCGGCGGTGGATTTCAACAGGTCGCCCATCTGTTCGGCGACGATGCCGAGGTTGTGATACGCCTCGAAGAACGCACCGTCCGCACGGATGGCGCGCTGGTAGGAGGCGAGCGCTTCACTGTGCTTGCCGTTGCGCTGCATGGAGAGGCCCTGTGCGAAATGCGTCTGCGCGTCTGCGCGTGTGCCCGGCGTGGGCGCGTCCGGCGTGAGGTAGGTATAGCGCGGGCCGGTCCAGCCTGATGCGACGTGGTCGCCGATGCGTGGCGGAGCAGGCGTCGGCGCGGGCTGTGTCGTCGCGGGCTTGGGCGGGGGCTCTGGAGTGGGCACGGGCAAGGGCGGAGGCTTCACCGGGACAATGGCCGGAGGTTCCACCTTCGCGACGGATGCGACTTGGACGGGCTTGGCGGGAGCCGGTTCCGGCTTCTTCGGCACGACGACGATTTCCGGCGGCGGCTTCGGCAAGGGTGGCGGCAGCACCTCAGGCTTGGGGGCGACCACGACGGCGGGCGGCGGGTTTGTGGCCGGGACGGGGACGAGCTTGGGCGCGGGCGGCTTGGGCGAGAGTTCCGCTTCCAAGCTGGCGACGACCCGTTGGATGGAGTCGAGGTTTTCCACCGCTGGGTTCATCGCGAGGAAGGCTTTGTATTTATCGAGCGCGAAGGGTCGTTGATCCACGGGCTTGCGTGGCAGATAGAAGTGCGAGAGGAGCGCCGCGTTAAAGAGCGCGGGTGCGTAATTCGCCTGCTGCTGCAGGGCGCTGTTGAAGGCGATCAAAGACTCGGGATGCCGCACTGGATTGCGGTAGAACTGCACGATACCCAGGGTGTTCCAGACTTCGGGCTGCTTCGGGTTCAACGCGAGCGCGGCCTTGCAGCTCTTTTCCGCCGCGTCGAACTGCTGCGAGAGCATCTCCGCGCGGGCGCGCTTGAGCCAGCCGTCCCCGCGCTTGGGCTGCAACACTGTGAAGGCGGCGAACTGGGTCGCGGCGGGGGCGGGTTGCTTCATGTCGATCAGCAGGCAGCCGAGATTGAAGCGCGCGGGGGCGAGGTTCACGTCCACGTCCAGAGCCTTGTGATAGGCGCGGAGGGCTTCATTGGGACGGCCCGCGTTGTGGTTGGCGAGGCCCAGATGGTTCCAGGTCTGGGCGTTGCGCGGCAGCAGCACGGTGGCCTCCGTCAATGGCGCGATGGCCTCGTTGAACTTGCCCTCGTTGAGGAGTCGTTCGCCGTCGAGCAGCGCGCGCGGTCCCGGCGGCGTGCAGGCCGCGAGGACCACCAGCAGCGCGAGGGGAAGGAGCCTTCCGACTGCGACACACTTTTGATTGGTCAGCATCGTGCCCGTCGGTAACATCCGCCGCTCGCAGTGTCAAGAAACCCACAGGATAGCGCCGGGAAAAGCTGGTTTGCGCAAGCAAACTGGCTCGCGGACGAGCATGCGGAAGAATCCCAAGCTCCAAGCTCCAAACACCAAGGTTCAATTCCATCACGTGCAGTGCAGAGCCGTCGTGCGCTTGGAATTTGGAGCTTGGTGTTTCTCTGGAGCTTGGCGCTTGGCGCTTGGCGCTTGGCGGCTGCGCCGCCGATCACCGCCCCGCCGCAACTCCCTCAAGCCCGCGTCGTCGTCGTGCAGGACCCGCTGGCGCTGGAATCCTTCACGCCGCGACCCGACATCATCCGCAAGATGGTGGAGCGCGGCATCCTCGCGCAGACCGGCAAGACGACCCTCGCCGAGGCCTGGCGCAGCGTGGTGAAGACCAACGATGTCGTCGGCCTGAAAGTTTTCTCCGCGCCGGGCCATACGAGCGGCACCCGGCCCCCTGTCGTCGCCGCGGTCGTGGAAGGCCTGCTCGCCGCCGGTCTGCCGCCCAAGAACATCGTCATTTGGGACCGGCAGCTCGTGGACCTGCGCATCGCCGGCTACTTCGAGCTGGCCGAACGCTACGGCGTGCGCATCACCTCCGCCGCCAGCGCGGGCTGGGATGACAAGTCGTATTACGAGAACTCGCTCCTCGGCAATCTCGTCTGGGGCGATTCCGAGTTCGGCAAAAAGGGCGACGTCATCGGCCGCAAGTCCTACGTCGCCAAGCTCGTCGCCCGCGACCTCACGCGGCACATCAGCATCGCGCCGATGTTGAACCACAATCTCGCCGGCGTGAGCGGCCACTTTTTCAGCCTAGGCTTCGGCAGCGTGGACAACACGCTGCGCTTCGAGTCCACTAGCCGCGCTCTGGCCGAGGCCGTGCCGGAAGTCTTCGCGCTGCCGGCCATCTATGACCGCCTCGCGCTCTGCATCACCGACGCGCTCATCTGCCAGTATCAGGGGGAACACCTCACCCGCCTGCATTACGCCACGCCGCTGAACCAACTGCGCTTCTCAAAAGACCCCGTCGCGCTCGACTCGCTTTCCGTCGCCGAACTCGAAGCCCAACGGCAGAAAGCCGGCATCCCTTCCGCCAAGTTTTCATCCGACATCTACAAAAACGCCGGCCTCCTTCTGGAACTCGGTGTGAGTGACGCCCGGCAAATCCGCGTCGAGATGAGGTAATTTTTCACCCATGCCACTCCTGGAAATTTGCCAACTTAAAAAATCCTACGCCACACCCGACGGCGGCACGCTCGTGGTCGTGGACCTGCCGGAGTTCAAGTTGGAGGCGCAGACGCAAGTTGCGTTGAGCGGCGAGAGCGGCTCGGGCAAGACGACCTTCCTCAATCTCATCGCTGGTATCCTCGCGCCGGACTCCGGCTCGATCAAACTCAACGGCCTCGAACTCGCCGGCCTGCGCGAGTCCGCGCGCGACCGTGTGCGCGCGACGACGATTGGCTACATCTTCCAGACCTTCAATCTGCTCCAGGGCTACACCGCGTTGGAAAACGTTTTACTCGGCATGAGCTTCGGCCCCGGTGCGGACCGGGAGTTTGCGAAGTCGCTGCTCAAGCGCGTCGGGCTGGACGCGAAGTTGAACCACCTGCCACGCCAGCTTTCCACCGGTCAGCAGCAACGGGTTGCCGTCGCGCGCGCGCTGGCGAACCGCCCCAAGCTCGTCCTCGCCGATGAACCGACCGGCAATCTCGACCACACCAACGCGGGCGAGTCGCTCAAGCTCATCCGCGAAGCCTGCCGCGAGAACGGCGCAGCGCTTCTCCTCGTCAGCCACGACCGCGAGGTGCTGGCGCAGTTCGAGAGCGTGCAGGAGTTGGGAAAATTGAATCGTGCGGCAAAGTAACATGACTCTCCCCCTCATCGTCGCTAAGTCGCTCCGCCAGCACCTGCTCTCCACGGTGGTGACGGCGGCTAGCATCGCGCTCGCGGGCGGGCTGCTCATGGCCGTCTGGGTCGTGAAGACGCAGTCCAACGATGCTTTCACCAAGCAGAACGCGGGCTTCGATGCCGTGCTCGGTGCGCGCAGCGCGAAGCTCCAGCTGGTGCTCAACGCCATCTTCCACCTCGAAGCTTCACCAGGAAATCTCCCGTGGACTGACTACGAGGACATCGCGAAGAACGCCGCCGTCGCCCTCGCGCTGCCCATCGCCGTCGGTGACAACTACCGCGGCTACCGGCTCGTCGGGACCACCACGAACCTCTTCTCCGTCGAGCACGCGCCGGGGCGCAAGTATCGCGTCGCGGAAGGCGAGGAGTTCGCCGCTGGCTACATGGAGGCGGTGCTCGGGAGCTTCGCAGCCCGGCAGTTGAAGCTCAAGGTGGGCGACAAGTTTCATCCGTATCACGGGCTGAACTTCGACGAGAAACAGAAGCACGAGGAACTCTACGTCGTCACCGGCATCCTCGAACCCTCGAACACGCCCGCCGACCGCGTCATCTGGATCCCGCTCGAAGGCATCCAGAACATGAAGGGCCACGACGCCAAGAGCGCCGCCGAGATCAGCGCCGTGCTGGTGAAGCTCAAGAACCCCATCGCCGGGCGCGGGCTGGAGCTGATGTATAACAAGCAGGGCAACCGGCTGACGTTCGCGTGGCCCATCGCGCAGGTGGTCGCCGAGCTGTTCGGCAAAATCGCGTGGTTCGACAAGGTGCTGGAACTCGTCGCGTGGCTCGTCGCCGCCGTGGCCACCGGCTCCGTGCTCGCCAGCATCTACAACTCGATGAACGAGCGCCGTCGCGACATCGCCATCCTGCGCGCGCTCGGCGCGCGGGCGCACACCATCTTCCTCGCCGTCGTGCTGGAGTGCGCAGCCATCGCGGTGCTGGGCATGGTCGCGGCGTTCGCGGTGTATCTGGGCATCACGGGCGTGGCCGCCCACATCATCCGCACGGAGACCGGTGTGGTGCTCAACGCCTTCGCGTGGCATCCGATTCTGGCGTGGGCACCGGCGGCGATGATTGGCCTGAGTGCGCTGGCGGGAGTGATTCCCGCCGTGAAGGCGTATCGGACCAACGTGGCGGAGAATCTGGTGCCGGTGTCTTGATCGTGCCTGCGGCTTAGGGCCGCAGCCACTTCACGAACCAGTCCACCGCCGCCTGCCGTGCTTCCACCGTGACCTTGTGGCCAGTCTGCGGCTGGAGGATGACTTGCAGTTTCGCCTCCGCATCGGCGGCACGGTAAGCCGTGCGCGCGGCGGCGAGGCACTCGTTAACACCTGGCAAGGGCGTGCGCGGGTCGGCATCGCCATTAATGACCAGCAGCGGGCGCGGAGCGATGAGCGGGAGCATCGCAGGGCCGTCGAAGGGGCCGTAGATGCCGGGGACGACGCGGTCGTAGAAGCGGCGCACGAACGCGGCGCTCACCACTTCGCCCTCGTCCTTCGCGGCGGCCTCGATGGCCGGTTTAAAGGTGTCCACGCGCGAACGCCAGCTCTCGTTGTCCAGCGCCCACTTGAAGCTCTGCACGCCGATGCACGGCACGACGACGGCGATGCGCGGGTCGGCGGCGGCGGCGAGGTAGCCTTCCATCCCACCCTTGGAGAAGCCGATGAGCCCGATGCGCGCGGCGTCCACGTCGTCGCGCGCGCCGAGATAATCCACGAGCCGCATCACGTCCCACGCCGTGTCGTAGAGGAAAGGGAGCTTCTTGCTGCCGAACCATGCGTTGAGCATCGCCTCGTGATACTCGGCGGAACCGCTGCCCACCTTCGTGCGCGCGCCGTGGTGCCGCCCATCAATCGCCACCGCGAGGAAGCCGCGCTTGGCGAGGTCGTGCAGCAGCGGCAACTGGTTCTCTTTGTTCGCACCCGTGCCGTGCAGCACGATGACAACGGGCCGACGCCCTTCCGTCTCGCCGCGTTTCACCAGCAAGCCCGGCACGCGGACGCCCAACTCTGCAGCGAAGGAAAAGTGCGTCATGCGCAAGCCGTTCGTGCCGGTGGGCGGTTTGACTTCGGCAGCCAGTTCGACGCGCGGTCGGTCGAGGAGCTTGAGGAAGGCGGCGCGGGTGTCGCCGGGTTCGGCTCCGCTC
>SIBB01000237.1 GCA_009695395.1 Pedosphaera sp.
TCCGTTTGGCAAGGAGTGGATTGGTTAGTTGGGCGCGGTTGCCAAATCCGATCGGCTCCGCTTCAATGGCCGCGTCATGGCCCGCCAGCGCACACCACCACTACCTCTCGTCGGCATCATCATGGGCAGCCAGTCCGACTGGGAGACCATGCAACACACCGCCGCCCAGCTCGACGCCCTCGGCGTGCCTTACGAGGCCGAGGTCGTCTCCGCCCACCGCACGCCGGACCGGATGTTCGAGTATGCGGAGACCGCCGTCGCGCGCGGCCTCGAGGTCATCATCGCCGGCGCGGGCGGTGCGGCGCACCTGCCGGGCATGACGGCGGCGAAGACCTCGCTCCCCGTCCTCGGTGTGCCCGTTCAATCCAAGTCGCTCAACGGCCTCGACTCGCTCCTCTCCATCGTGCAGATGCCCGGCGGAATTCCCGTGGGCGCGCTCGCCATCGGAAAGCCCGGAGCCATCAACGCCGCGCTCCTGGCCACCGCGATTCTCGGCAACAAACACGCGAAGTTCCGCAAGGTTTACGACCGGTTCCGCGCCGAGCAGACAGCGAAGGTGCGGGAGAACCACAAGTTGCCGCTGAAGCCGGCCCCCTGATTTTCGCTCCGCCTGCCGTGAACTTTCCCATCCTCCCCGGCTCCACCATCGGCATCCTCGGCAGCGGCCAGCTTGGCCGGATGCTGGCCATCGCCGCGCGCCAGCTCGGCTATCGTGTCGCGGTTTATTCGCCCGACACGGACACCCCCGCCGGCCAGGTCGCTGATGTCGAAGCCGTCGGAGATTATCTCGATGAAGAACGTCTCGCCGATTTCGCGCAGCGCGTGAGCGTCATCACCTTCGAGTTCGAGAACGTCCCCTCCATCGCCTCCGAAGTCGCCGCGCGCCACACCCTCGTCCGGCCCGCCGGCCGTGTGCTGCACACCACTCAAGAGCGGCTGCGCGAGAAAACTTTTCTGCGCGACAACGGCTTCCCCACCACGCCCTTTCGCGAGGTTAAAACCCATACCGACCTCCACGCCGCGGTGCGCGACCTCGGCCTGCCTGCCGTCCTCAAGACCGCCAGCTTCGGCTACGATGGCAAGGGCCAGCAGAAAGTTTATGCGCAGTCCGACCTCGCCGAAGTCTTCGCCAGCCTCAAAGGGGCGACCGGCATCTACGAGGCTTTCGTCGACTTCGAGAAGGAAATCTCCGTCGTCGCCGCGCGCACGGCGGACGGGCAGTTCGCCGCCTTCCCCGTCTTCGAGAACCGCCACGCCAACCACATCCTCGACGTGACCTTCGCCCCCGCCGCCATCGGCCCGCACCTCGCGCAGGAAGCCGTCGAACTCGCGCGCGGCATTCTGGAGAAACTCGGGGTCGTCGGCCTCCTCACCGTCGAACTCTTCGTCACGAAGAGCGGCCAACTCGTCGTCAACGAACTCGCCCCGCGCACCCACAACAGCGGCCACCTCACGATGGACGCCTGCGTCACCAGCCAGTTCGAGCAACAAGTCCGAGCCGTCTGCTGCCTGCCGCTCGGCTCCACTGCCCTTCGCGCGCCCGCCGCAATGGCCAACCTCCTGGGCGACGTCTGGGCGAAGGGTGAACCCAACTGGGCCGCCGCCCTCGCCGATCCAGACGTGAAACTCCATCTCTACGGCAAGGCCGAGCCGCGCGTGGGCCGCAAGATGGGGCACTTGAACGCGTGCGGCCTCAGTGTTGAAGCCGCCATTGCACGAGTCACTGCTGCCCGGGAAAGACTGGTGAGCTGAAGCACTCAAAGAAGCGTCGCTGAAGCCTGCGACGACAGAGGCCGTCAGTTTTTACCGCCATGAACCAACACGGACTTCGACCCGAACATCTCGCACTCTCCCGGCGCGAGCTGCTGACCCGCTGCGGCATGGGCATGGGCGCGCTCGGATTGGGCACGCTCTTTGGAGAACTGGGCTTGAGCTCAGCCAGCGCTGAAGTGAACAACGCTTCACCGCTCGCTCCGAAGGCCCCGCACTTCGCAGCGAAGGCCAAGCGCGTCATCCACATCTTCCTCAACGGCGGCCCGTCCCACGTGGACACGTTCGACCCCAAGCCCGCGCTCGACCAACATCACGGCAAGACGCTGCCCTACGAACTCCGCACCGAGCGCCGCACCGGCACGGCCTTCCGCTCGCCCTACAAGTTCCAGAAATACGGCCGGAGCGGCATCGAGGTGAGTGAGATTTTTGCGAAGACGGCGGAGAGCATTGACGACATCTGCGTCATCCGCTCGATGCACGCGGACGTGCCCAACCACGAGCCTTCGTTGATGCTGCTCAACTGCGGCGATGCGCGCCAGACGCGCCCGAGCATGGGTTCGTGGGTGACTTACGGCCTCGGCACGGAGAACCAGAATCTCCCCGGCTTCATCGCGATGTGCCCCGGCGGCTACCCGATTCAGGAGTCGCAGAACTGGCAGTGCGCCTTTCTCCCCGGCGTCTTCCAAGGCACCTACCTCAACACCGCCGAGACGCGCATCGAGCGGCTTATCGAGCACATCTCCAACAAGCAGATGGCGCTGCCTGACCAACGCGCGCAGCTCGACCTGCTCCGCGCGTTGAACGAACGCCACGCTGCCGCCCGCGCGCGTGAGGGACAGCTCGAAGCGCGCATCGCATCCTTCGAGCTGGCCTACCGGATGCAGATGGAGGCGGCGGACGCGTTCGACATCAGCCAGGAGCCGGCGCACATCCGCGCGATGTATGGCGAGGGCACGCAGGCGCGGCAGATTCTCACCGCGCGACGGCTCGTCGAGCGCGGCGTGCGCTTCGTGCAAGTCTGGCACGGCGACGGCCAGCCGTGGGACAGCCACGACGACATCGAGGTGCAGCATCGGAAGCTCGCCAAGCAATGCGACCAAGCCATCGGCGCGCTGCTGAAGGACTTGAAACAACGCGGCCTGCTCGAAGACACGCTAGTCATCTGCTGCGGCGAATTCGGTCGCACGCCCACCGTGGAGCTGCCCACGCCCGGCTCAAACCAAGGCAAAATCAACGGCCGCGACCACAACCACCACGGCTTCACGACGTGGCTCGCGGGCGGCGGCGTGAAAGGCGGCACCGTCTATGGCGCGACCGACGAGTTCGGCTTCAAGGCCGAGGTGAATCCCGTCCACGTCCACGACTTGCAGGCGACGATTCTACATCTCCTCGGCTTCGACCACGAGCGCCTCACCTTCCGCCACGCCGGCCGGGATTTCCGCCTGACGGACGTGCATGGCAGCGTGGTCAAGGGCGTGCTGGCTTAGTTGGGCGCGATCGGACGAAGGCTTGACACTGCGCCGAGAAGCGATCGGAGGCTGACTGACGGTGTGAGATCACGCTGCTCGCCAAGCAGCGTTGTCCAAAGCCTAACTATTTGTAAAAGGAGCTGGCCGGCTGCGCCTCGATTTAGACTGACCTCTTAAGCGATGGTTGCCCGTTGGATTCCAAAAGCCCTAGGCTTGCAGCAGCGCATGAACATTCACGCGATCTACGGCCGCATCTCGCCCTGGTTCCGACGACGTCGGATGGCGCGTTTTCAAGCGATCCTCCGGCCCACGGAACAGACCAGGATTCTGGACGTGGGTGGTTTTCCGGTATGCTGGCCGGAAAATGAGTGTCCGGCTCACATCACCTGCATAAACCTTGATCGCGAAACTGGCTTTGTGGAGACGCCCCGCCGCCGGATGCTGCACGGCGATGGCTGTGCGTTGGCGTTTGGCAACCGGACCTTCGACATCGCATTCTCCAACTCCGTCATAGAGCATCTGGGGACGTGGGAGAACCAGCAGAAGTTTGCGGCAGAGGTTCGGCGCGTGGGTGGCCAGGTCTGGGTGCAGACACCCGCCCGCTGGTTCTTCATCGAGCCTCACCTCATAACCCCCTTCATTCACTTTCTGCCCACGGATTGGCAGCGTCCCCTGCTACGCTGGTTCACCGTCTGGGGCTGGCTCACCAGGCCAACGCCGGCTCAGGTGGACGCCTTCCTCGCTGAAGTGCGGCTGCTTAACTTCGCAGAGATGCAAAAGCTCTTTCCCGACTGCCGCATTGAGCGTGAAAGCTTTCTGCTGTGCTTCACCAAGTCCTACATCGCCGTGCGCGAACGGACTTCGTGAACGCGCGGCAAACAGTCAGGTGGGGTGCGAGCAGCTGCTCAACTCTGCCCTCGAGGGTTTCCGGCTAATTCTTCTGCGCGTTCCAAGTCCAGCAACGCCCGTTTCACCACAGGCAGGCAATGATCCGCTGTGTATCGGCTTAAAAACCAGTCGCGCAATCTCCCCACGCAGTCGCGCCCGAGCTGGGCCTCAAGGGTGTTGGCGATGGCTTCGGGCGATTGCACCGGGACGAGGCCATCAAACCCGGTTGGAAACAGATCGGGGATCGTTCGCCAGCGCGTGGTCACGATGCCCAGCCCCCAGGCCATCGCCTCGATCAACACGATCCCAAACGATTCGGCCGCATAGAAAGTCGGGAAGCACAGGCCGTCGCTCTCCCGCATCAAGTTGGTTTTGTTTTCCCCTGTCACAAACCCAAGAAGCCGGACCAACGGTTCGCCCATCGCGTCCACCAGGCCCGGCCCTCCGAGCCTCTGCAAAAATTCTTTCCGCTCCGCCTGGTTTCGGAAATCGCCCGCCACGGTCAGTGCCACGCGCAGCGAACACCCTGCCTGGGCCAGCCGTTGATTGAGCAGTGCGACTGCGTCAACCGCATCGAACAACCCCTTTTCCCGCGTGCAGAGACTCAAAAAAAGCAACTGGTAGCGGTCGGGCTTTTCTCCTCCGCCCACCAGTTCCACAGCGGAGGGTCGGACACCTGCGAGCAGCCGACGCCGGATCGCAGCACGCGCCTGCCGGAGGGGCAGCAGTTGAGTGGCGAAGTTCGGGCAGGGATCGGGAATGCAGTTGGCCACGACCACGATGCGCTCCGATGACAAGGCCTCGGCGTCCCGGCGTCCCCATTCACTGAGCACGATGCTGAGGCTGGGCCGCCCGACCAATCGGCGCGTCAGCCAGCGTTTCCAGGGCGGCGCCGCATCGGCGAGCCATTCGCCCATCCCGGCCGCCTGCCACCAGAATACGCGTCTCGGGAAGAACGGACGGAGCAGAGCCATCACCAGCCAGTCGCGCACCAATGCGGCGTTCTGGGGCGGAGCCGGGACATAAAACAAACACCCCACGCCCGTGTGCCAGCGCATCCGCAACGCTTCCCCGCAGTATTTGAGCAGCCACCACAACTTGCCGGGCCGTGGACGACCGATGTCGGCAACGTCATCCGAAAACCGGGCGTTGACATGATAGCAGTCAAACTCGGCGACCACAGCGCTGTCGGTGCGCTGCCGTGCGTCACCGCCCAGTGCTGCCAGCAGTTGCTGCACCATGAAACTCTGACCGTGGTGTGGCGGCGGAATGTGGGCAAAGAGCAGGATTTTCATTCAGCGAGAACCAAGAACCCTGCGATAAACCGCCACCGTCTCCGCGGCGCACTTCGTCCACGAGAACTTGCGCGCCTGTGCGGGTCCGGCCTGAACGAAAGCGTCCCGCTCCAGGCCATTGCGGGCACACTCCCGCAGGGCGGCGAGGTAGCTGGCCGCATCCAGCTCGCACCACCATGCGGCCTCTCCTCCCACTTCCGGCAGGCTGCCTACGCGTGAGCAAATCACCGGGCAACCACGCCCCATCGCTTCCAACACCGGCAACCCAAAGCCCTCGTATTTGCTCGGAAAAACCAACGCCAACGCCTTTCGATACAACCACGCGAGATCGGCGTCCGGCACGTGACCGAGGAAATGCCATCCAGCCGGGGGCGGCCCCTCGCCGGGCACGCCCAGCCAGCGCGTCCCCGCAATGAGCAACGGAGGGAGCGGCTGGCCCGCAGCGGCCGCAGTGTTCCAGACCGTTCGGAGCAAGGCTAGATTCTTGCCGGGTTCGAGAGAGCCGACGAAGAGAAAGAATTCCTTGGTTGCAATGGTGGCAGCGAGAGGCTCGCCAGCTTCTGCAGCCAAGAGGTC